>JAFTRF010000265.1 GCA_017462405.1 Clostridia bacterium
AACCAGCGGAAGAAGCAGGATGCCGCCGATACGGCTGAGGCCCGTGCCGCTCTGCGTGCCGGGCTGAAGGCGATGGAAAATCAGGCCGACCCGGTGGAGAAAAAAGCCGAGGAAGCCTATAAGCTGCCGCGTCCGCTGAAAAAGGGCGACCGGGTGCTGATTTACGACATCGACAAAAAGGCCATCGTGGTGACACCGCCGGACAAATCCGGCATGACGGAGGTGCAGGCGGGCATCATCAAGACCAGAGTGCCGGTGAAGAATCTGCGGCTGATTCAGGAAAATGCGGTGACTGCACCCGCCGGAAACAAGGGTGGCCCCGTACGCAAACCCCGCAACGTCACCAAGGAACTCAGCCGGAGCAACATCCGGACGGAGGTCGATCTCCGCGGCATGACGGCGGACGAAGCGATTCTGGAACTGGACCGCTTCATTGATGGGGCGGTGCTCAGTGGCATCAATATGATTTCCATTATCCACGGCAAGGGGACCGGCGTTCTGCGCAATGCCGTCAATCAGCGTCTGCGTAGCCATCCCAACATCCGGACCTTCCGGTTGGGTGTGTACGGCGAGGGCGAAAACGGCGTGACCATTGCCGAACTGAAATAACTCACGCAAAGTCCGCAAAAGGAGCGTTGCATCATGAAGAAAATATGGAAGATTTTGTTGGCGGTGGTGCTGGTCATGCTGATTGCTGCCGGAAGCTGTGTGGCACTGGCGGCTGCCGAGCCGGAGGAAGGGGTGTTTGCCGGGATGATGGGCGAGGAGTCCATCGACCTGACGAAGCTGCTGAACGGCCTGCTGAGCGGCAATATCCGTTTGCCATATCCGGCACTGAACCGCACATTGCAGGAATCCTTGGTGGAAGCCGGAATGGATACCGAACTGACCGGCCTGTGTATGGCACCGTCGGAAGCGGCGGGCAAGATATGGGTGCGGGCATGGGTGGACTACGATGGGCGGACATGGACGACAACCATGCTGCTCCGGATGGAGATCCAAAGCGAGGGAAACAGCGTGACCGCACTGGCCTTCGACCCGGAGAAGATCACGGTGGGAAAGCTGCCGGTACCGGAGATGTTGTGGCCGGTCATCATGGAACAGATGGCAGAGCAGACGGACCTGCCTTATGGAGAGAATGGTACCATACTGTACAGCCTGCCGGAAATGGATCTGGGCTTTCTGCGGCTGACAGACATCCGGGCCGAGCAGGACGGCTTCGTTTTGCAGTTCGGCATTGCAAATCCACTGGGCTGAGTGCCGGAAAATCCGAAAAAATCTGAAAAAAGCAGCGAAAAGTACTTGACTTTTGCCGCGATGCTCCGTATAATAGTACAGGTGTGTAAAGGGAAAAGCCTTTACACCCAAAGTCGAAAGGAGCGATGATCGATGGCTAAAAATCTCGAACTTTCGCTGCTTCTTGATTTCTACGGTGGGCTGCTGACGGAAAAGCAGCGTACCGTGACCGAGCTGTATTATGACGAGGACCTGTCATTGTCCGAAATCGCTGAATCTCACGGTATTTCCCGGCAGGGCGTCCGGGATACGGTGAAGCGTGCCGAACAGCAAATGCTGGAAATGGAGTCGGCCTTGGGATTGGCCCGGCGGTTCCGCCGGATCACTGAGGGGCTGCGCAGCATTTCGGTGGCGGCACAGCAGCTGTCGGAAAGCGAAAACCCGGAGGTGCGGCGCAGTGCGTTGCAGATCATGGGACTGGCTGAGGAACTGAACCTGACAGAGTCCAATGCGTAACCCAACACGAAAGGAGTGCCTGCACGAATGGCTTTTGAAGGATTATCTGATAAATTGTCCGCCGCGTTCAAACGACTTCGGTCGAAAGGCAAGCTGACGGAAGCGGATGTACGGGAAGCGATGCGTGAGGTCCGCCTTGCCCTGTTGGAGGCAGACGTTAACTATAAGGTAGCGAAGGACTTTACCAAAACCGTAACGGAGCGATCCATCGGTGCGCAGGTCATGGAGAGCCTGACCCCCGCGCAGCAGGTGATCAAGATCGTCAACGAAGAACTGACTGCGCTGATGGGCGGTGCGCAATCGCTGATCAAGACGGCGCAGAAGCCCCCCACCGTGATCATGCTGTGCGGTCTGCAGGGTGCAGGTAAAACCACCCATGCCGGTAAGCTGGCGGTGCAGATGAAGCGGCAGGGTCATCGCCCGCTGCTGGTGGCCTGCGATATTTATCGTCCCGCCGCTATTGAGCAGCTGCGCGTGGTCAGCAATCAGGCCGGTGCGGCATTCTTCGAAAACGGTACCCGTCCGCCGGTGGAAACCGCGAAGAAGGCGCTGAACCTCGCGCGGGACAACGGCTATGACATGGTGATTCTGGATACCGCTGGTCGGCTTCACATCGACGATACGTTGATGAACGAGCTGAAAAACGTAAAGAAAGCGGTAACGCCCGACGAGATCCTGCTGGTGGTCGATGCCATGTCCGGTCAGGATGCCGTCAATGCCGCCAAGAGCTTCGATGAATCGCTGGACATCACTGGTGTGATTCTGACGAAGCTGGACGGCGATACCAGAGGCGGTGCAGCACTGTCCATCCGGGCAGTGACCGGCAAGCCCATCAAATTCTGCGGTGTCGGCGAAAAGCTGGAAAACCTGGAGGTCTTCCACCCCGACCGGATGGCGTCCCGTATTCTGGGCATGGGCGATATGCTCAGCCTGATCGAAGAAGCCGGTCAGAAGATGGACCAGAAAAAGGCCGAAGAAACGGCCCGCCGTCTGCAGCAGAACAAATTTGACCTGAACGATCTGCTGGCACAGTTCCAGCAGGTGAAGCAGATGGGTTCCATGAAGTCGATGCTCTCCAAGATCCCCGGCATGGACAAACAGTTGCGGGATGCAGACATCGACGACCGCATTGTGGACCGCATGGAGGCCATCATCCTGTCCATGACGCCGCAGGAGCGGGCAAAGCCCGACCTGCTCAACGCATCCCGGAAACGGCGCATCGCCGCCGGCAGCGGTATGCGGGTGGAAGACGTCAACCGCCTGCTGAAGCAGTATGAGCAGATGCTGAAGATGGTCAAGCAGCTGAAGAACAACAAGCGCTTCCGCGGTGGCGGAATGGGCGGCTTCGGCGGACTCAAAGGCCTGGGCCTGTAATATTTTTTGAATTCATCCGGGGTGACCCGGCTGAAGATATATCCAAATTACTCAGATTTTTATTCGGAGGTGAATACACAATGGCAGTTAAAATTCGTCTGCGCCGTATGGGCGCAAAGAAGAATCCCTTCTACCGCATCGTTGTTGCTGATTCCAGATATCCCCGTGATGGTCGTTTTATCGAAGAGATCGGTACCTACAATCCCATGACCGAGCCCTCTACCCTGAAGGTGGACGCTGACAAGGCTAAGGATTGGATCGCAAAGGGCGCTCAGCCCACTGATACCGTGAAGGCACTCTTCAAGAAGAACGGCATCACCGAATAAGGGAGGTCTGTTCATTGAAAGATTTGCTTTTGACGATCGTACAGGGTCTGGTCGAGCATCCCGAAGACGTTCACGTTGATGTGGATGCACCGGCAGAAGATGGTTCGATTGTATATCATCTGCATGTTGCAGAATCTGATATGGGTCGCGTCATCGGCAAGCAGGGTCGGATCGCCAAGGCAGTCCGTACGGTAATGCGTGCGGCGGCAACCCGCACCGGCGACAAAGTCCTGGTAGAGATCGACTAAAAGGCCGCAAACCGTTCCGAATACGGGGGAGTAATCTCCCGCTGGAGGAGCGGTTTTTTCTTGTGATTCTTTCGTTCCTGAGAGGAGAGAAAATATATGCTCAAGCAATTTCTGGAGGCCGGTCAGGTCGTAGGGACACACGGTGTCCGCGGCGAACTGCGGGTCCAGCCCATGGGGGACAGTCCGGAGTTTCTGGTCCGGTTCCGTACCCTGTATCTGGATCAGGGCCGTACCCCCGTGCGTGTGCGCAGCGCGCGGGTACATAAAAACATCGCACTGATTGCCTTGGAAAATGTGAACAGCATTGACGACGGCGAGCGACTGCGCGGGCGCATCCTGTACCTTGACCGCAACGACGCACGTCTGCCCAAGGGCCGGTATTTCATTGCCGATCTGATGGGAATGCAGGTGTCGGACGCCGACAACGGCCGGGTATACGGCAAGCTCACCGATGTGATGCAGACCGGTGCCAATGACGTATATGAAATTACCGACGATGCCGGAAAAACCTATCTGATGCCAGCGGTCAAGCAGATGGTGATCGAGGTGAATATCGAGGCCGGGGAAATGAAGATCCGGCCGGTAGCGGGGATTTTTGACGATGCGGATTGACATTCTGACCCTGTTTCCCGATTTGTGTGATGGGTTCATGCGGGAAAGCATCATCGGCCGGGCCCGAAAAAACGGGCTGCTGGAGATCCAGTGCCACGATATCCGGGACTATACCCCGGACAAGCACCGCCGGGTGGACGATTACCCCTACGGCGGCGGCAAGGGCATGGTCATGCAGGCGGAGCCGATCTTCCGATGCTACGAGGCACTGTGCCGGGAAACCGGAACAAAACCGTATCTGATTTATATGTCCCCGCAGGGCAAGACACTGACCCAGCAGCGGGTACGGGAACTGGCGGAATTGCCCAATCTGGCACTGCTGTGCGGACATTACGAAGGGGTCGACGAGCGGGTACTGGAAGCCATCGTGGACGAAGAAATTTCCATCGGCGACTATGTGCTGACCGGCGGTGAACTGGCGGCGTTGGTGGTCACGGACAGCGTGGCCCGGATGCTGCCCGGTGTGCTGGCGGACGAGGTCTGCTTCACCGACGAAAGCCATTACGACGGACTGCTGGAATACCCCCAATACACCCGGCCGGCGGTCTGGCGCGAAAAAGCCGTACCACAGGTACTGCTCAACGGCGACCACGGCAGGATCGCACAGTGGCGCGCCGAAACAGCGCTGGAGCGCACCCGTCAGAAGCGTCCCGATCTGCTGGACGAAAAAGCCGGACGCTGATTGGCGAATATGCCGAAAAAAATGTGTGATTTTGTAAAATTGCACAAACGCACCGATGAAATTTTGACTTCCATCGGTGATGCATCCGAAATTTGAAAACAGCGATTGACGATGCTATAATTTGTGGTATAATAAATAAGAATACAATGCAGGATAGCCCCATTCATTTTTACGAGGAGTGTGTCTCTAATGTACGATAAGAAAGTTACTGTTCAGAATCAGGTCGGCCTCCATGCCCGTCCCGCAACCTTCTTCATCCAGAAGGCCAACGAATTCAAGTCTACCATCTGGGTTGAAAAGGATGAGCGCCGCGTGAACTCCAAGAGCCTGCTGGGCGTGCTGTCCCTGGGTATCGTTGGCGGTACCGAAATCCGCATCATCGCAGACGGTGCAGACGACAAGGAAGCCGTGGAAGCACTGGTAAAGCTGGTTGAGACCGGTTTTGTAGACTAAGAGTCGGAATCGGAGAGCTGTCGCACAGGCATAGCATGTGCGGTGGCTCTTTTTCTTTTTTGTGCGCGGAGGTGAAGGACGGATGAACCCGAATCTGTCGGAACTGCGGAGAAAAGCGATGGCGCTGCCGCTGCGCCCCGGTGTATATCTGATGAAAAACAAGGAAGGCACCATCATTTACATCGGAAAGGCGAAAATGCTGAAAAACCGGGTCAGCCAGTATTTCGGCTCACCCAAAAACCACGATGCCAAGGTGCGGCAGATGGTAGAGCACGTGGACCGGTTTGACTACATTCTGACCGACAGCGAATTTGAAGCGCTGGTGTTGGAGTGCAGCCTCATCAAGCAGTACACGCCCAAATACAACATTCTGCTGAAGGATGACAAAGGGTATTCCTACATCCGGATCTCGCCACCGCCGTATGCGCGCATTACCGAAGCCAAAACCAAAGCGGACGACGGTGCCGAATACATTGGCCCGTTTATGAGCAGCTGGGTGGTGAAGCAAACGGTGGATGAGGTGGTGAAAGCGTTCCGCCTGCCAACGTGCGGCCGTCGTTTTCCGCAGGATATCGGTAAAGAGCGTCCATGCCTCAATGCATCCATTCACCTGTGCTGCGCACCCTGCCGGAAGGGTGCGGTCAGCGAAGCAGAATATGCGGAAATCATTCAGGAGGTCCGGGCATTCCTCAAAGGCGGAGGCAATGAGTCCATCCGCGTGCTGACGAAAAAAATGGAGGAAGCCGCAGAAGCGCTGGAATTCGAGCGGGCCGCCCGGCTGCGTGACCGGATCGCCGCCATCCGGCGCATCGGAGAGCGGCAGACGGTGGTAGCCAGCCGTGCCGAGGCGTTGGATGTTCATGCGGTAGTGCAGGGAACCGGGATGGCCGTGTTTGCGGTGCAGCGTTTTGCGGAGCACCGCCTGTATGACCAGGAAGTATATCCGATGGGCGAAATCGGTGCGCTGCCTCAGGCGCGGGCCGATTTTATCCAGCAGTTTTACCTGAACCGCGACCGGATTCCGCCGCAGATCCTGCTGGATGGCGAAATCGAGGACAGCGAACTGCTGGAAAAATGGCTCAGTGAAAAAGCCGGACGCGCCGTGCATTTTATGATTCCCCAGCGGGGAGACTTGATGCAGATGGTGCGGATGTGCGCGCAGAATGCGGCCGAACAGCTTGCACAGCGCACCGGAACGACGGGGCATACGGCGGCTGCGCTCAACGAACTGAGCCGCTTGCTGGGCTTGCGCGAACCGCCACATTATATTGAGTCCTATGATATCTCCAATACCGGCGGTGACCAGAATGTGGCCGGTATGGTGGTGTTCGAAAACGGTCGTCCGCTGAAATCCGCTTACCGGAAGTTCCAGATCCGTTCCGTACAGGGGCAGGACGACTACGGTTCCATGCGGGAGGTCATTGTCCGGCGCTTTACGGAATACGAAAAGCTGAAGGATACCCACGAGGGCTTTGGCCGGATGCCGGACCTGATCCTGCTGGACGGCGGCAAAGGCCATGTGGCCGCCATCCGTCCGGTTTTGCAGCAAATGGGGTATGACGTGCCGGTGTTCGGCATGGTGAAGGATGACCGCCACCGCACCCGCGCCATTGCGCAGGACGGCGGCGAGATCGCGATCCGCTCCAACCGGTCGGCATTTACGCTGGTTTCTGCCATTCAGGAGGAGGTACATCGGTTTGCCATCGGATACCACCGCCAGCGCAGATCGTCAGAAACGCTGAATTCGAAGCTGACGCGGATTCCTACGGTCGGCGAAAAGCGGGCAGCCGCACTGATGAAACATTTCAAGACCATGCGGGCGCTGTCAGAAGCGACGGAAGAGGAATTGCTGCTGGTACCGGGCATCAACCGCCCGTCGGCAGAAGCCATTTGTCAATATTTCCGTGAAAGCAAGGAAAATGCGAAAAACGGTTGACAAACGGCGGATTTCGCTTCATAATAATATTATTACCACAGAAAAGGAAGCAATGCCATGCGTGTCATCACCGGAATTGCCCGCGGAATGCGGTTGGATACGTTGCCCGGAGACGCAGTGCGTCCGACGGCAGATAAAGTGAAAGAGGCCCTGTTCAGCATCCTGCAGTTTGAACTGGAAGGACGGCGGGTGCTGGATCTGTTTGCAGGTTGCGGACAGTTGGGCATCGAAGCGTTGAGCCGCGGTGCGGGGCAGGCGGTATTTGTGGATGCATCCCGGAATTCCGCCGAGATCGTCCGGAAAAACCTGCAGCGTACCAAGCTGGACAAAAATGCACGTGTGGTGGTCAGCGATTCCATTGCTTTTCTCCGCGGCAAGCACGAGCCGTTTGACATTGCACTGCTGGATCCGCCGTACCGCAAGGGCTTGCTGGAGCAGGCACTGCCACTGCTGGAACGGGTGATGAAGCCTACCGGTGTCATCGTATGTGAGCATCCGGAGGATGTGGTGCTGCCGGAAACGGCGGGCGCATTTGTCAAACTCCGCAGCTATCGCTACGGACGCATTCATCTGACCACTTACCGGATTCCTCAGACCGGGGAATGACCGTACAGAAAGGAAGAGGCACCGATGGCAACCGCAGTATGTCCGGGCAGCTTTGACCCGGTGACCCTTGGTCATATTGATATTATACGGCGTGCGGCAAAGATGTTTGACCGCGTGATCGTCGCCGTTATGACAAACCCCGGCAAACAGCCCAGCTTTACCCCGGAGGAACGGGTAGAAATGCTGAAGCTGGCACTGCAGGACATTCCCAATGTGGAAGTGGAATGTTTCCATGGCTTGCTGGCCGATTATACCCGTGCCAGAGGCGCCGTCGCCATTGTAAAGGGACTTCGCGCCGTGACGGACTTCGAATATGAATTCCAGATGGCGCTGACCAATAAAAAGCTGAACCCCGAAGTGGAAACCGTATTTTTGACTACGGACGCGGAGTTTATGTATTTAAGCTCCAGCATTGTAAAACAAATCGCATCCTTTGGCGGAGATATTTCCGGTTTTGTGTCGCCGGAAAATCTGAAGCGCATCAAGGAACGGCTTTGTAAGGAGGATAATAAAAAATGAGTGTAGAAAATCTGGTAGACCAGCTGGACGAACTGCTGGAAAATGCAATTTCCCTGCCCCTGACCAGTGGCAAGGTCGTAATGGATTCCGAAAAGGTTCGCCGTATTCTGGAGGATATCCGTCTGAATCTGCCGAAGGACATCCGTTCTGCGGCAATGATCGTGAATGACCGTACGCAGATTCTGGCCGATGCCAAGAAGGAAGCCGACGGCATCATCCGTCAGGCAGAGGAACGTGCCCGTCTGATGGTATCCCGTGACGAGATCACCCGTCAGGCCCGCGAGCAGGCCGATGCCATGCTGGCCAAGAACCATGCTCAGGGTGTGGAATATATGAAGACGGTCAAAGGTTATGTGGATGACCTGATGCAGCGCACGGAGGAAGCACTGGTTGCTTCGGTGAATGAACTGCGCCAGAAGCGTCAGAACGTCAAAGCATCCCAGCAGAGCGTCGATACGACCATCAGCAATTAAATTGTAACGCTTTTGCGCCCCCTTGCGGTATTCCTGCACGGGGGCTGTCTTTTTTTACGGAGGTAACGCAATATGATGACCGACTTTCTGAAAAAACATGGCTGGCGCTATATACCGGGCATGGTATTTCTGATTATCAATGCGATGATCGCCTCATGGATTCCGCAGTTTCTGGGGCAGGCCATTGATGGCCTGTGGGCACAGCCGGTGGATCCGCCGTATGTGTACGGCCGGGTGCTATGTCTGGTGGGGGCCGTGATCGCGGTGTTTGTGACCCGCTACATCTGGCGCCAGCTGATCATCGGCAACTCCCGCCACATGGAAATGTACCTGCGGCAGCGACTGTTTGCCAAGTTTCAACATTTGCCGGCCTCCTTTTTTGACGAGCATCCTACCGGCGACCTGATGGCGATGGCCATCAACGACATCAATGCTGTCCGGATGACGATGGGCATGGTGGTGGCGCAGATCCTGACCGGTGCGTCCACGGCCGTTTTTTCGTTGTATCACATGATTCAGAATGTACATACCTCGCTGGCATTGTATGCGTTGATCCCCATTCCGTTTGCGGTCTTTTTTGTCGTATTTCTGGGCATCCGGGTGCGTCAGCAGTTTGCAAAAGTGCAGAAAATGTATGCCCGCATTTCCGGTACCATTCAGGAGAACATCATGGGCCAGCGGGTGCTGAAGGCCTTCCACCGGGAGGAAAATGCCCAGCGGACCGTAGAAGAAAAGAGCGCAGAAATGCGGGATGCCAACATCCGGCTCAATGATATGTCGGCCATGATCAATCCGCTGATTCAGGTGTGCTTCGGTGTCAGCTTTCTCATCAGCCTCACCTACGGTTCCAATCTGGTGCTGAATGCGACCATTACGGTGGGTGAACTGGTATCGTTCAACGAATATCTGACGCGCATCATGCGGCCGGTGATCTCGCTGGGACGCATCATCAATGCTACTGCCCGCGGCATGGCTTCCTATCGCCGGCTGAAGGACATCCATATGCAACCGGAGATCCATCCGATGGAATATGAAAACCGGGATATGGAATTGACCGGTGCCGTTTCGGTGCGGAATTTGTCGTATACCTACCCCGGCACGACCCGGCAGGTACTGAAAGATATCTCGTTCGAGCTGCCGGTGGGCAAGGTCATCGGTGTGGTGGGCGAAACGGGCTGCGGCAAGACGACGCTCATTGACCTGCTGCTGAAACTGCGTACTGCGCCGGACGATACAGTATTTCTGGACGGGCATCCGTTGCAGAACATCCCGGCCAAAACCGTCCGCAGCATCATCGGCTACGTACCGCAGGAAGAATTCCTGTTCAATACCACCGTCCGCGAAAACATCCGCTTTTATGAAACGGCGGAAGAACCGGCGCTGCAGGAAGCCTCCCGCGCGGCAGATCTGGCCAAAGATATGGCGCAGCTGGCGGAAGGCATGGACACCGAGGTAGGCGAGCGCGGACGGCACCTGTCTGGCGGACAGAAAAAACGCGTCACCATCGCGCGGGCGTTGGTACGGGACCCCAAGCTACTGATTTTCGACGATGTACTCAGTTCGGTGGACGTCCGCACGGAACGCGAGATTCTGGAGAACCTGCGGCAGATCATGGCGGAAAAGACCTGTCTGATCGTGTCCCAGCGTATTTCGGCCTTGCGCTATGCCGACGAGATCCTCTACATGGAAAACGGCACCATTGCGGAACGCGGCACACACGAAGCATTGCTGGCAATGGGCGGACGTTATGCCGCATTGCATGAGAAGCAGGCCAAGGCTGCCGAAGAAGCCGAAGCCGCGCTACAGCAGTAAGGGGGTGCACCATGAAAAAAGCGAAAAACGAAAAGAAAAAAATCAATGCCGGCAGCCTCGGTAAGCTGCTGGTCATGCTGTTCCCGTATTGGCGGCTATTTTTAGGCTGCCTGCTGCTGACACTGGCGGTCAACGCGGCGGTCATCTTCAAACCGGCGGTGATGGAAGTCATCATCGACGATTTCCTGCGGGATGGGGTGGCCCAGCACGGGCTGTATTCCGTGACCGGCATGGGTGTGCTGTATTTTCTGCTGACACTTCTTGGCGCACTGGCGGCGCTGTGGCATTCCCGGCTGATTACCCGGATGGGTCAGCGGATCCTGCACGATATGCGCTGCCGGGTGTTCCGGCACATCAGCCATATGACGCTGACGGCGTTTGACCGCTATTCCAGCGGTCGCCTGCTGACCCGTGCGACCAACGATACCGATGCCATCAATGAATTTTACACCGATGTGCTCATCAATCTGTTCAAGGATGTTGTGCTGATCCTTGGTATTTCCGCCATGATGCTGGTCATGAACTGGCGGCTGGCACTGGTGGGCTTTCTGGCGGTTCCGGTCATCGCGCTGATTTCCGTATCCATGAAAAAGAAGCTGAAAAGCAATTTTCAGCGTATGAAGCAGATGGTGGGACGCATCAACGGCTTTATTTCAGAGAATATCGACGGTATGCGGACAGTACAGGTCTTCAACCGCGAAGAAGAGAAGTATGCCGAGTTTGACGAGCTGAATCAGGGCTATTTCAAAGTCAGCCTGCTGCAGATCCGGATGCACAGCTTGCTCCGGCCGCTGATGGAAGTGGTCAACAATCTGGCTGTTGCGCTGATTATCGTGTACGGCTGTCACGGCATCACCGGCGGTTGGCTGGAGGTGGGCGTGGTGTACGCATTCACGACCTATATTCAGAAGTTTTTCGAGCCGATCAATGACCTGGCCGACAAGTACAACACCATCCAGTCGGCGGCGGTGTCGGCGGAGCGTATTTTCGAGATCCTTGACGATACCGATGCGCTGGAAGTGGGCGAAGACCTGCCCCGCATTGGTGCCATGCAGGGACGTATCGAGTTTGACCATGTGTGGTTTTCTTACGACGGCGAACACGAAGTGCTGCGGGATGTAAGCTTTACCATTGAGCCGGGCCAGAAAGCGGCATTCATCGGTGCGACCGGTGCCGGCAAGACCACCATCATCAATCTGATTTCCGGCTTTTACAAGCCACAGAAAGGTGAGATCCGCATCGACGGTATCCCGCTGAACCAGTGGAATCTGGGTGAATTGCGGGAGAACATCTGCGTGGTGTTGCAGGAAGTGTTCCTGTTTGCAGGCTCCATTTACGAGAATATTACTCTGTCGGATGACATTCCCGTGAAGGAGGTACAGCGGGCCATTGAGCAGGCGGCAGCCACGTCCTTTATTGCAAGTCAGCCCGAAGGGCTGGACACCAAGGTGGCAGAGCGGGGTGCGACGTTCTCCGTGGGTGAGCGGCAGCTGCTGTCCTTCGCCCGTGCCATCGTCCGCAAGCCGTCGGTGCTGGTGCTCGACGAAGCCACGGCCAACATCGACTCCAACACGGAGCAGGTGATCCAGCAATCCATTGCGCAGATTTCCGAGGGCCGTACAGCGGTGTACATTGCGCACCGGCTGTCGACTATCCGCAGCTGCGACTGCATTTATGTGGTGGATGCCGGACGCATCGTGGAGCAGGGCAATCACGAGGAACTGCTGGCGCAGAACGGCATTTATGCCGATTGGTGCAGCAACAATACCATTCCGAAATAAAAACAGCAAGCGCATTTCCGGGAAATCCGGAAGTGCGCTTGCTCAGACTGTAGAAAAACCCAACTTTCGTTCGACGAAAGTTGGGTTTTTCTCATTTGCAAGCAGGAAAAAGCAAATCAATTCACAGAAAATCGCAGGAAAGGAATCTACTGCTCCTTTCTTGCGGTTTTTCCATTTCCAAAG
>JAFTRF010000266.1 GCA_017462405.1 Clostridia bacterium
CAGCAGCGGCGCTTCATTGCCGATGCCGGACATGAGCTGAAGACGCCCATCGCAGTGATCTCCGCCAACAGCAATGTACTGCAAAGCGAAATCGGTGAAAACCGTTGGCTGACGCATATTCAGAATGAGACCGGACGGATGGAGACGCTGGTGCGGCAGCTGATGACGCTGGCACAGATTGACCAAGTGGACCGCATCATCGAGCATCAGCCGTTCAACGCCAGTCAGGCGGTCATGCGTTCGGCTCTGCCGTTCGAGACGCTGGCGTTTGAAAAGGGCATCGTGCTGAATACCTATATTCAGCCGAACATCACGATGACCGGACGGGAAGACCAGATTTGCCAGTTGGTCGGCATTTTTGTGAACAATGCCATTCGCTACGGTGCCGAAAACGGCGAAATCCGGGTGCTGCTGACCCGGGTGCGGAAGAAAATCACGCTGTCGGTGTACAATACCGGCATTGGTGTGGCAGAAGAAGAACGCACCAAGATTTTCGACCGGTTTTATCGGGTGGACAAAGCTCGCAGTCGTTCCGGCGGCAACTACGGATTGGGTCTGGCGATTGCCAAAGCCATTCTGGAGGAGCATGGGGCGCAGATTGCCGTGGAAGGCGAATACGGCAAATGGGTACGCTTCGTCATGACGTTTAATGCGTGACCGTGAGCCGGAGTTTATAACAACAATGTACGGGCACAACGGTTGTAGGCGGTTGTGTCTGTTTTGTATTACAGCGATACAACGCACTGCACGAAGCATGAAAATCTGAAAGAGGAAACAGATCGAACGGTTTACTTGTGAAGTGCAATTCTGAATTTGATAAGGAGATTATTTATGGAATTGGATGTATTGATACCTCTTATATTTGCGGGCGTATTCCTGACGATAGATATTGCAATGTTTATCAGAATGATCTATCTGCTAAAGAAAAGCAAGGATGATACGGTAGAAAACTTAGGAAACAAATTAAACCCTTACCTATATGCAACAGGAATTGTCAGTATCTTAATGGCGATTTGCATGATTATAGTTACAGTTATGAAATAATCAGCAAATTCCAACCTACCTGCTCCAAAACAGAATCCCACAGACGCAAAAACGCACACCCGGTCCGGGTGTGCGTTTTGTCTTACTTCTGTTTGGTACCGTAAATCATCATATGCCGTTTGATGGCAGCGAAAGAAGTATCGCTGATGGCGTGCTCGATTTTGCAGGCATCTGCTGCAGCAATTTCCGGGTCAACCCCCAGCCGGATCAGCAGATCCTCCAGAATATGATGGCGCTCATAAATTTTTTCTGCCCATGCGCGGCCGGAGTCCGTCAGAGAAATACCGCCGTCTCCGTCCACCGTAACATAGCCGTCTGCTTTCAGCAGTCCCATGGCACGGCTGACGCTGGGCTTGGAGTAGCCCATATACTCACCTACATCAATGGCCCGTACACAGGAACGGGTTTTCGACAGCACCAGAATGGTTTCCAGATACATCTGTCCGGATTCATGCAAGCTCAAGATATAAGCCCCCTTTCAAATATATTTCTTTATATTATAACACAGGGAGCGCTGGATTGCAAGAAAAAATTTTCAGGTCACATCCGGCGGAGCATTGCGGCCAGTGCTTCGGCCGAATGCTGCGCGGCCATCCGGGCAAAGGTGGGGAAGTCCATATTGGATTGATCGTCGGCACCGTCGGAAATCGCGCGGAGAATCAGAAACGGCACTTCATTGACATAGCAGACGTGTGCGATGGCGCCACCCTCCATCTCGCAGGCAATGGCACCGAAGTCGCGGTTGAGCTGTGCCTTGACGACCGGATCGCACAGGAATCGGTCGCCGGTCGCGATGGTGCCGGTGCAGTGATTGATGCCCATATCCGACAGCACTGCTACAGCGGACTGACGCAGGGCTTCGTCTGCCGGGAAATGAATGATGTTGATGCCGGAGACCAGCCCCACCGGATCACCCAGCGGAGAGGTGTCCATGTCATACTGCACGACCGTGGAAGAGACGGCCACATCGCCGATGGTCAGCGCAGAGGTCAGCGTGCCGCCGACACCGGTGTTGATGATGCAGTCGGGGGCATACTTCAGGATCATGGTCTGAGCGCACAGCGCCGCAAACACCTTGCCGACACCGCAGCGGGCGACCACGGCGGGCTGTCCCTCCAGCGTACCGCGGATGAATTCAATGCCGCTGACGGTTTCGGATACGGGATCCTGCATCCGGTCGCGCAGCTGTGCCACTTCCATGTCCATTGCACCAATGATTCCAATCATACGTAATCTTCCTCCATTCCTGTGGGATAGGTAAAGTCCCAATCCCGGCTTTCCAGTACATCCAGATAGGCGGCGCATTCAAATTTGGCGGCCGCCAGCGACAGACACAGGTAATTGCCGCATTCCTTTCGGCTGGCACCGAAGACCTCGCCCTCGTGATGGAGGATCTTCATCAGCACCTCTTTCACCAGTGCCAGCACCTGCTCCTTGGGTACGTCCCGCATCAGCAGGTAGAAGCCGGTCTGGCACCCCATCGGCCCGAAATAAATGACCCGGTCGCCCAGCGCGGAATTGCGCGCGTAGGTAGCAAACAGATGCTCCACGGAATGCATGGTAATGTCGTCCATATAATAGCCGCAGTTGGGGGTGCGGGTACGCAGGTCGTAGGTATCAATGTCGCCGTCCTGCCGGGAAAGATAAATGCCCGGGGTCACATAATCGTGATCCACATCAAAACTGGCGATGCGCTTGCAGGAATCTGCCATAATGCAACGCTCCTTGTTCATGTATTTGGCTCTATTGTACTCCATCGGCGCAGACCTGTCAAGCGAGGGAATTTTTTCTTTTTCGAAGAAATATTTGAAATATTTGCGGAAGTGTGCTATTATGAGAGTATCATACAGGGCAGCCTGCCA
>JAFTRF010000267.1 GCA_017462405.1 Clostridia bacterium
GAATACATCGGATTGGATAAGGATGTGAGCGATAAAGATTATACGATCCTTCAATTGATCGGAATGCAGAATTTTGTTGCTCACCAGCGCATTTACCGCGCCATCGAAATCCGGGTCACGAAAACCGTCGGCGATGTGTCCACCGAAACCACGGAGCGCTATCTGATGGTGGAAAAGGATAATGTGTGGTATACCGATCTGGTCAACAATTTCTGGCTGGGACAATCGCTGTTTCCGGAGAATGGAATGGCAGCGTACGATGCACTCTCTGTATGGATCGATGCGTGGTGCAACGGCCGCCCCTTTGATCTGCTGGAAGCTATCCCGTCGGAGGTGCTGGACAGCAAGCTGGGAACCGGGCGCAAAGTGTGGGAAAAGGCCATGCTGAAGTATGTGGCGGCAAAAGCAGCTGACGACCGGGAAAAAGGGATCACTTACCAGTGGTATATGGATACACAGACGCCCTTGGCAGAGGACAAATTGCAGGCGCTGCAGCAGGAATACCAGGATACCTGCGGGCTGAATGTTGCGGCGGCGCAGGAAATCGGGTATACCTTCTGGAAAACGATCCCACAAAGCTATGGTGCCCCGGTCGCTACCATCGACAGCAGAGTCTGCACCGTAGTACAGATCGACGGCAAATGGTATGTGGACACGCTCCATCTGCCAGAAGGTCTGCGCGAACTATGGAACATCACCGCAAACACACAGTAACGGGATGCAGCACCATCCCCGCATCCCGTCATCCCCGGAATTTCTCCACACCATCACAACTCACAAACGAAAGCGAGGTTTTCTACTTATGTCCAACATGGTCGAAGTCCGAAACGTTACCAAGAAATTCAAGCACGTCACCGCCCTCAAAAATGTATCCATCACCTTTGAACAGGGCAAGATCCACGGTGTCATCGGCCGTAACGGTTCCGGTAAAACCGTTATGTTCAAGTGCATCTGCGGTTTTATGGAGCCGAGTGCAGGTGAGATCATCGTCAACGGCAAAAAAGTCATCCCTGCCCGGATGCAGGACATCGGCATCATCATCGAAGATCCGGGCTTCATCCCCGGAATGAATGCGTTCAAAAATCTGAAGTTGCTGGCATCCATCCACCACAAAATCAAGGATGACCGCATCAAGGATGTCATCCGTCAGGTGGGTCTGGACCCCGACAGCAAACAGCCCGCGGGCAAGTTCTCGCTGGGTATGCGCCACCGGCTGGGTATTGCACAGGCCATTATGGAGGATCCGCCGCTGCTCATTCTCGACGAGCCGATGAACGGTCTGGACAAAAATGGTGTGCTGGAAATGCGCACCCTGCTCCGGAAACTGTGCGACGAAAACGGCACGACGATCATTATGTCGTCGCACTATGCGGAAGACATCGAAGCCCTGTGCGATACCGTCTGCGAAATGGACGGCGGTGTGCTGACGAAAATCCGTGGCCACGCTGATTGACAGACCGGCGCAGCGTCTGTGACCGGATGCGGCATTTTGCCATAGCTGCTCCGGAGCGAGTATCAACTTTCAGGTTGAGACATTCCAAAGAAAGTTTGCCACCATAAACCAAAGCACCCGGAAAAGACCGTCCGGGTGCTTTTTTGTGCAGTTTATGATTGAGAAACAGACGCTTTCATGCTATAATAAATTAAACCCGTCGGAGTATATGGACTTTGAGACTGCCGTGGATGGCAAGTTGTCCATTGCAATGTTGTTTGCGGACAATTGAAGTGGCATCATCAAAAAACGCAAATCCCCCAAAGAAATACCATACTGGAAGATGCTTCGGGAGATTCATCTGTATCCCGCAGGTTTCTTTTGCGAAATTATTTACCGAAAAAGACTTTCTTATGTTCGGGTATCACCCGGAAGCATACGAATGGCTTCAGCAGAAAATATCCTTCGAATGAATACATCAAAACATACGCTGCAACTGAACAAAGGAGTGCAAAGCGATGCTGTATCATGCAAAAAACGGTACTGTAAAAATGGAAAACGGCACCATGGATTACATCCGGTTCGGCAGCGGCCCCCGGACGCTGGTCATCCTGCCCGGTCTGGGCGACGGCCTGCGGACGGTCAAAGGTACCGCATTGCCCATGGCCATTATGTACCGGATGTTCGCTCAGGACTTCACGGTGTATGCATTCAGCCGGAAAAACGAATTGCCGGAGGGGTACAGTACCCAGAATATGGCCCATGATCTGGCAGAAGTGCTGGACCTGCTGAAGATTCCGCAGGCGGATGTGCTGGGGGTGTCCATGGGCGGTATGATTGCCCAGCATCTGGCCATCGACCATCCGGAAAAGGTGGGCAAGCTGATCCTCGCCGTTACCTGCGCCCGTCCCAACGACATCCTCACCGGCTCCATCGACGAGTGGGTGTCCTGTGCCCGGCGGAATGACCCCGCCGCATTCATGGACAGCAATCTTCGGCGGATCTACTCGGCGGACTACTACCGCAAAAACAAGTGGCTGGCACCCGTCGTGGGGCGGCTTACCAAGCCAAAGTCCTACGACCGCTTTTTTATTCAGGCAGAGGCCTGCCGTACACACGATGCCTGTGACCGCCTGCACGAGATCCAGTCGCCTGTCCTGGTCATCGGCGGCGAAAAGGACCTCGCATTGGGCGGCGATGCTTCCCGTGAAATCGCTGCACACATCCCCGGCGCACAGCTGAAAATGTACGATCAATGGGGCCACGGCCTGTATGAGGAAGCCGCAGACTTCAGTCCGCTGGTGCTGGATTTCCTGCGGAAATAACATTGCAAATCATCCCGGCAGAGGGCAAACCCGTCTGCCGGGAGTTTTTCTGTCGTTTGTCGCTCATATGGCGTTCACCTGTCCCCATTTACACATGAAAAATATTCTCACTTATAAGTCCCATTGATGAGATGATACAATATTTTTGTAAAATCAAGTGTTATCTATCGACTTCCGGTCTGCTTTCATGGTATAATGCACTTACATTCCCATGAGAGGGGGCTTTTGCTATGAGTGAACAAGTGAAAAAGACACCATGCAGCATGGCGCTCGTAGCGCATGTGGACGCAGGCAAGACCACGCTGGCAGAGGCCATTCTGTATCGTGCCGGCCGGCTGCGCAATCCGGGACGGGTAGACCACGGCTCCACTGCAATGGATACTCATGCGCTGGAACGGGCGCGCGGTATTACGATTTTCGCCAGTGAAGCGGCATTTCAGGCGGGGGACCGGCCGTTTGCTCTGCTGGATACACCGGGCCATGTGGATTTCTCCGCAGAAACCGAGCGAGTGCTGCAGGTGCTGGACTATGCGGTGCTGGTCATCAGCGGCATCGACGGCGTACAAGCCCACACCCGGACGCTGTGGCGGCTGCTGCAGCTGTATCGGGTGCCGGTACTGATTTTTGTGACGAAAATGGATTTTGCCCGCCGGACGGCGGATGAACTCATGACCGAACTGAAAGAAGAACTCGGCGAGGGATGCGTGCATTTTGCCGCGCCGGATCGGGACGAGCAGGCCGCGATGTGCGCGGAGGAATTGTTGGAGCAGTACCTGGAGGAAGGGACGCTTTCCGATGATGTGCTGTGCGATGCCGTCCGGGCGCGCCGGGTGTTCCCATGCTTTTTCGGCTCCGGGCTGAAATGCACCGGGGTGGATGAATTTCTGCAGGCGCTGACCCGCTTTACCGCGCCGGCGGTCTATGCCGCCGATTTCGGCGCGCGGGTATACAAAATCAGCCGGGACAGCCGCGGCGATCGTCTGACCCATGTGAAAGTGACCGGCGGTGTCCTGCGGGTACGCGACAGCATCGGTGAGGAAAAGGTCGGGCCGATCCGCCTTTACACCGGTGGCCAGTCTGAAACGGTGCAAGAGGCACCGGCCGGAACCGTGTGTGCATTGACCGGACTCAATGCGACCACCGGCGGACAGGGACTGGGCTTTGAGCGGAGCAGCGTCGCTCCTTTTTTAGAGCCGGTGATGCGCTACCGGGTGGTGCTGCCGGAGGAGGCCGATCCCCGGCGGGTGTTGCCGTTGCTGCGTCAGCTGCAAGAGGAAGACCCCATGCTGAAATTCACGTGGGACAGTGCATTGCAGCAGATTCATGTCACGCTGATGGGCGAAATACAGACGGAAATTCTCAAAAGCATCGTGCAGAACCGTTTCGGGCTGGACATCGGCATCGATTCGGGCACCGTGATGTACCGGGAAACGATCGCAAATACCGTAGAGGGTGTCGGTCACTACGAGCCCCTGCGCCATTATGCAGAGGTGCATCTGGTGCTGGAGCCGCTGGCACGGGGGAGTGGTCTGCGCTTTGATACACGGGTCAGCGAAGATGACCTTGACCGCAACTGGCAGCGACTGATTCTGACACATCTGGCGGAACGGGCGCACGTCGGTGTGCTGACCGGCTCACCCATTACCGATGTAAAAATTACATTGGGTGCAGGACGTGCCCACCTGAAGCATACGGAAGGCGGCGACTTTCGTCAGGCTACGTACCGTGCGGTGCGTCAAGGCTTGATGCAGGCGAAGTCCGTCCTGCTGGAACCGTATTATGCGTTCCGGCTGGAGGTACCGCCGGAGCAGATCGGCCGTGCCATCAACGACATCCGCGCCCGGAGCGGCGAATTTGGCAGCCCGGAGGAGGCAGGTGCGCTGTACCGGCTGACGGGACGTGCGCCGGTGACCACCTTGGACGGCTATGCCGCCGAGGTAGCCGCTTATACCGGCGGGCGCGGACGTATTTCGCTGGAAGTGGCAGGCTATGACCTGTGCCACAATCCGGAGGAGGTCATCTGCGCGCAGGCATATCAGCCGGAGGCCGATGCGGACAATCCGCCGGATTCGGTATTCTGTGCGCATGGCGGTGGCTTCACCGTGAAATGGGACAAGGTACCGGATTATATGCATCTGGAGTCCTGCCTGAAAAAAGAGGTCATCGTTCCAGCACCGGTGAATGCCCGCAACCTGCACATTTCCGACCGGGAACTGGAGGCCATCATGCTGCGGGAATTCGGCCCCATCCGGCGACGGGATTACGGTGCGCCGGTGAAATATACCGCCGCACCGGAGAAAACGGCGGAAACACCGCGCAAAAACCTTACCATTGTGGACGGATACAATGTCATTTTTGCATGGGATGAACTGAAGGCCATCGCGGACAGCGGCGATCTGGATATGGCCCGCACGCGGCTGATGGACCTGCTGTGCGGCTACAGCGCCTACACCCGGCAGGAGGTGGCGGTGGTGTTCGATGCCTACATGGTACCCGGCGGAAAAGGCGAACGCTTCGACTATCAGGGCATCCATGTGGTGTATACGAAGGAAAACGA
>JAFTRF010000268.1 GCA_017462405.1 Clostridia bacterium
GGCATCTTTTTCCGCAAAAAAGTACATTGGATGGTGTGGGTCGGCGTGGCACTGTCGGTGGCCGGAATGTATTTTCTGTGCTTCAACGGCGGCATCGGCGGGCTGTATCTGGGCGATGTGCTGGTGTTCTGCTGTGCGCTGGCGTTTACGGCGCACATCCTCACCGTGGACCATTTCATTGCGCGGACGGACGGCGTGATGCTGTCGTGCATTCAGTTTTTCGTGACCGGTGCGCTGTCCTGCGTGATGATGGTGCTGACGGAGTCGCCGGACTGGTCGGTGATTCCGCAGGCGTGGTTCCCCCTGCTGTTTGCCGGTGTGATGAGCAGTGGCGTGGCCTATACGCTGCAGATCATCGGTCAGAAGGACACCGACCCCGCGGTCGCTTCGTTGCTGATGAGTCTGGAGTCGGTGTTTGCCGGGCTGGGCGGCTGGCTGCTGCTGCAGGAGCGGCTGTCTGTACCGGAACTGGTGGGCTGCGGACTGGTCTTCGCCGCCGTGGTGCTGGCGCAGATGCCGGAATTCTTCCGCCCGAAAAAAGTGCCGGAGCGGCAATGACATACCGTCACATGAAGGGATGCGCTCTCACATGAAAAAATTACTGCTTTTTTGCAAAAATATCGTCGCGTGGTTCTTCTCAACGCTGTGCATCGTCGGTGCGCTCGGCGCATTCGCTGCCGGTGGTGCCAACATCGCCCCCGGTGTGCTGTTTCTGCTACTTGGCGCAGCGTTGCTGCCCATTGCGCCGGTGCGGCACTTCTGGGCGCGGATCAAAAAGGCGCGCGGTGTCAAAACCGGCATTCTGGCGGGTCTGCTGATCGGTGCGGTCGCCCTGATGCCGTCTGCGGACACCCCGCCGGATGCGTCCGGCAATGCTTCGGTGCCGCCCTCGTCGATCGTGATGAGCGGCAGCACGGCAGATGCTTCGTCTGCACCGTCGTCAGACCATCTTTCTTCCGGAGGCGTTTCGTCCGCCCCGTCCTCGGACCCGGTTTCCTCCGGAAGTCCTTCTGCGCCATCGTCGGACGCTATTTCTTCCGGCAATCCTTCGTCCGTGCCTGCGCCGGACAGCAGTTCGGATCTGTCGTCTGCGCCGGAAACGCCGGTGTCCTCTGCCCCGTCTTCTGCTGCGCCGGTCACCCCGGTGCTGACCGGGCTGGAGGTGCATTTCATTGACGTCGGTCAGGCCGATGCCGCACTGGTGATGTGCGAGGGCAAAGCCATGCTCATCGACGGCGGCAACGTTGCGGACTCCAACGTGATTTACGCTTATCTGAAAAAACACGGCGTCGCCCATCTGGACTACATCGTCTGCACTCATGCGCACGAGGACCACGTCGGCGGCTTGTCCGGTGCATTGAATTTCGCCACGGTGGGCAAGGCGTTTGCCCCGGTCACCGCCTACGACAGCGATGCGTTCCGGAATTTCGTGAAAAACCTCACCCGGCGCGGTGCCTCCATCACCGTCCCGTCGGTGGGACAGACCTTCGCACTGGGCAATGCAAAAATCACGGTTGTGGGTCCGGTCCGTGCTTCGGATGAGCCAAACAATACCTCCATCGTGCTACGGATGGTCTATGGCGAAACGTCCTTTTTGTTTACCGGTGACGCCGAACGGGAGGAAGAAAACGACATTCTGGACAGTGGTGCCGCACTGAAAAGTACGGTGCTGAAGGTCGGCCACCACGGCAGCGAGACCTCCACCTCCTACCGTTTTCTGCGTGAGGTTCTGCCGGACTATGCCGTGATTTCCGTGGGCAAGTCCAACAGCTACGGACACCCCACCGATGCGGTGCTGAGCCGTCTGCGGGATGCGGACGTCAAGGTGTACCGCACCGACCTGCAGGGCGATGTCATCTGCAACAGCAACGGCAAAACGGTTTCCTTTACCGTGAACCGCAACGCCAACGCGGACACGCTGACTCCCGGCAGCACCACGACCAGCAAGCCGGTCCTCTCGTCCGAACCGTCCTCGACCGTAAGCACCGCAGGAAACAGAACCTATGTCCTCAACACCAACACCAAAAAGTTCCACGTTCCTTCCTGCCGCCATGTCAGCACCATCAAGCCAAAGAATTACGCCGAATTTACCGGCACCCGGGCACAAGTAATTGCGAAAGGTTACAGTCCGTGCGGCACGTGCAAGCCGTAAACGCAAAAAGAGACACATTGCAGGCAATCTACTGCAATGTGTCTCTTTATTATTATTTATCGTATTTTATTTCCCTACGCCGTACAGTGTGCCCAGTTTTTCCAGCCAGCCCTTGTACTGTGCAAAATCATACGACGGCATTCCGCACAGATAATGGTTGTACGACGTTTTGCCGTCCACCGTCCAGCGGAGGAGCAGCATCCGGGGCTTGGTACGGGATACGCGGATCTCGCGCAGCTTGGTGGTCGCGTTGGCGTGGGCAGTGAATGCGCCGGCCGCCAGTTCCTCCCCCGTTTCGATGTCCGTCACGGCGTACGTCCCCGACACCGGGTGCAGGGTATCGTTGGCAACATACAGCGGATGACTCCAGCCGTCCATCTCCCCCATCATCAGTGCCGTGGGGGCCTGCGCCTGCTTCAGATAATAAAACGCCAGCTTTTTGCGGAAATAATAGTCCACGGCGGCTTCGGTCGCTTCGGGCCAGCCGTCCAGCAGATTCCAACACAGGATGCCGGTCTTGTCGGGACGTCCGATGCGCATCCGCTCCACGAAAAATTTCATGGCCTCGGCCTGCGAGATCTGCGATGCCAGCGAAAAATCCGTCAGGTTATCCGGCTCAAAGTCGAAGAACTGGCACACCTGATTCCACATCCAGCCGATGCGGTGTAGCAGACCATTCTGGTCGGAGGAGTGGAGCGACCACTGCTCGTTTTTCGGCGGCCACAAGGAATCTGCGTCCAGCATCTGTGCCATGCTTTCCGGACAGGGGCAGCCGGGGTAGCCGATTTCACTGATGAATGCTGCTTTGGACGATGTATAGAACGTGGATTTGTAATATTCACGGGAACCCCACAGGTGGGACTCGGTGAAATGCTCGCTGTTCTGCCGGTAGTTTTTGTAATATTCGCCCGGCACGTACGGCGAACTGGGCAGGAACGGACGGAACGGGTCGTACCGCATGGTCAGCTTGGGCATCAGCGACCGGTTGTACTCGTTGACATCGGGGTTGGCACCGTTGCCGGCGAACGCGCAGTCGATCTCATTGTCGCCAGCCCACAGTGCGATGCAGGGGTGATTCCGCAGGTGCTTGATGACCCACGTCAGCTCCTGCTCCATATTTTTCATCAGTTCCGGTGTCATCGGGCACATCTCGCAGGCCATCATAAAATCCTGCCAGATGAGGATGCCGTGGCGGTCGCAGTAGTCGTAAAATTCGTCCTGCTCATACACGCCGCCGCCCCATACCCGGAGCATATTGCAGCCCAGTTCGCTGACCAGTGCCAGCGCGGGCGCGTAGCGCTCTTTATCCCGGCTGTGATAGGGGTCCAGCGGCACCCAGTTGCTGCCCCGCACCATCATATCCTGCTCATTGATGCGGAAACGGAACGTGCCTTCGCCATTTTTATAGACGTTGCTGTTGACCAGTTCCAGCCGCCGGATGCCTACGTTCAGCCGATGTTCTGCCAGCACCCGGTCGCCGCGACACAGCTGCAAAGTCGTGTCGTACACGTTGGGTTCACCGTAGCCATAAGGCCACCACAGCTTCGGATTTTCGACCCGGACGAATTTCCGGTTGATCTTCGTTTTGCGCATAGGCTCCACGCCGTAAAATTCCGAATCGCCGCATTTTCCGTGAATGCGCACCTCCAACTCGCCGCTGAGCAGGTCCGGAATGGGCGCATTGATGCTGAAATAGAAGCGCAGGCGGGGGCAACTCAGGTCGCCGGACCATGTGGTGTAGTAGACTTCTTCAAATTCATAGCCGTCCCGGATGGTCAGCGACACATCCTTCCATAATCCTGCGGTCACGGCGCGGGGGAAAATGTCCCAGCCGTAGGAATGCGCCGGTTTCCGCTGTTCGACCGCCGCTACGATGTGCATGGTGTGTAGCAGATAGGTTTCGTTGGGCGTATTGAAGTGACGGATGACCGAGGACGGCAGATGCACCGCCAGTGTGTTTTCGCCGGGAATCAGCCGGTCGGTCACGTCCATTTCGTGGGGAATGAAAGCATTGTCCGATACGGCGATCTGCTCCCCGTTGAGGAAATACACTGCTTCGCAGTCTACACCCTCAAACGTAAGATATATTTTCTCCCCCGGCTGCGTTTCCGGTGCGTCAAACGTCCGCTCGTACCACCAGCCACAGGTTTCATACTGCTCTGCTTCGCGGATGTTCATCCCGCGGAAGATGTCCTCAGGCAGTTCGCCGGCGCGGATCAGATCCAGTTCCACATTGCCGGGCACCTGCGCCGGGATGGATTGCAGCCCGAAAATGCCAACCGGGTCCTGCACCGTCTGTGTCAGACCGTCGTAGCGGTACAGCGTCCATGTACCGTTGAGGGAAATTTTGCGTTCCATATTGTTTTCCTCCTTGGCGATGTCAGGGGGTATTGCGTTTGGATTATGTTCTTTTATTATACCGGATTTTGGGGCGATGGTCTACCGTTTTTGTAAAAAAATTAGCAAAAACCATCTTACGAGATGTACCGATTGTCAAGATGGACAAGTGAAAATTTTATGCGATCGCTGTCATCGCCCTCTCAGTCAGCCCTTGGCAGGCTCATAGTTTTGCTAACACCACCAAGAGATCATAAAAATTTATAGTTTTGCCGTATGCTCCGCAGGTGCACATGGCTCTCCCTTCGGGAGAGCTGGCAAAAATCGAAGATTTTTGACTGAGAGGGCTTGCTTCCTCACAAAAAAACGCCCTCCGTTTCCGGAGAGCGTTTTTGCTTTTAATCCAGTTCCTTCACGCCGGTGTACAATTCATAGTAGCGGCCCTTCATGGCCAGCAGCTGGTCGTGGTCGCCGCGCTCCACGATACGGCCCTGCTCCAGCACCATAATGGCGTTGCAGTTGCGGACGGTGGACAGGCGGTGCGCGATGATGAACGTAGTGCGGTCGGCCATCAGCCGATCCATGCCCTTTTCAATGTGGCGCTCGGTACGGGTGTCGACGGAGCTGGTCGCTTCGTCCAGCACCAGAATCGGCGCCTTGGACAGTGCCGCACGGGCAATGTTCAGCAGCTGACGCTGACCCTGCGACAGGTTCGCACCATCGCCCTGCAGAATGGTGTCGTAGCCGTTTTCCAGACGCATGATGAAGCTGTGTGCGCTGGCGGTCTTGGCCGCCTGCACCACTTCTTCGTCGGTGGCATCCAGCCGTCCGTAGCGGATGTTCTCCCGGACGGTGCCGGTGAACAGGTGCGTGTCCTGCAGGACCATCGTCACGTTCTGACGAAGCACGTCCTTGCGGATGTTCCGGATGTCGATGCCGTCCACGGTAATGGTGCCGCTTTCGATCTCATAAAACCGGTTGAGCAGGTTGGTGATGGTGGTTTTGCCCGCACCGGTCGAGCCGACGAATGCGATCTTCTGACCAGGCTTGGCGTACAGGGAAATATTGTGCAGGACGGTCTTGTCCGGCACATAGCCGAAGGTCACATCGTCGAGGATGACGTGGCCCTTGATGGTTTCCGGCGTCTGGTCTGCCGCATCTTCCCCGGCCAGCTGCAGTTCTGCCGGATGATCCATGACGGCGAACACACGCTCCGCACCGGCCAGTGCGGAAAAGACCGTGGAGGCTTCCATGGTCAGGTTGTTGATGGGGCGGGCAAACTGGCGGGCATAGTTGACGAAGATGCCCAGTCCGCCGGCGTCGAACCCGGCGTGGATGCACAGCAGACCGCCGATACCGGCAGTGAATGCGTAGCTGATCTGGCTGGTATTGCCGACGATGGGGCCCATGATGCCGCCGAAGAACTGCGCCTTCAGCTGCTTGCTGCGCATATCGCCGTTGAGCGTCTTGAATTCATCCACACAGACTTCTTCGTGGTTGAAGACCTTCACGATTTTTTGTCCGGTGATGGATTCCTCGATGTAGCCGTTCACGGCACCGAGCGCGGCCTGCTGGGCGGTGTAATACTTGCGGCTCCGCTTGGAAATGGAGGTGCCCAGCTTCAGAAACAGGGGCACGAACACGATGACCAGCAGCGACAGCCATACGTTGGTGAAGAACATGAAGAACAGCGTACCGATGATGGTGCAGACACCGGAAATCAGCGAGGTCATGGTGCTGTTGAGCATCATCTGGATGTTGTCCACGTCGTTGGTGTAGCGGGACATGACTTCACCGGTGCTGCGGCTGTCGAAGAAGCGTACCGGCAGTCCCTGCATTTTGTCAAAGAGGTCGTTGCGCAGCTTTTCGATGGAATTCTGCGACACGATCATCATCAGCTTGGCCTGCATATAGTGGGACAAGATGCCCAGTGCGTACAATCCGGCCATCGTCAGCACGATGCCGCCCAGATTGGCGATGCGCTCCGCCGCCGGGATGCTTGCATCTGCCGCCGTGTTGATGACCGGGCGAAGCATATATGCACCCACCAGCGAAGTCACCGTGGAGCAGGCCATGCACAGCAGCACCAGGATCAGATGGAGATGGTAACCGCCGATGTACTTCAGCAGACGACCGATGGTGTTTTTCGCATCCTTCGGCTTGGCACCGTCGCCGCGTCCGCCGGGACCGCGCCGCGGACCGAAGCCCATGCCGCCACGCTTTTTGTCCGGTGCAGAATGGCTGTACCGCTGCTGCAAATTTTCCAGAGAACGTCCTGCCATTATGCCTGCACCTCCTTCTTGCCGGTCTGGGACAAGTAAATTTCCTGATATTCCGTATTGCTTCTCAGCAGTTCATCGTGGGTGCCCATACCGGTGATGCGGCCCTCGTCCAGCACGATGATCAGGTCCGCCTCCTGTACGGAGGAGATCCGCTGCGCAATGATGATCTTGGTCGAATTTTTCAGTTCGTTGGCGAAGGCTTCCCGGATGCGGGCTTCCGTCGCCGTGTCCACGGCAGAGGTGGAGTCGTCGAGGATGAGGATCTTCGGCTGTTTCAGCAGTGCCCGGGCAATGCAAAGCCGCTGCTTCTGACCGCCGGACACGTTGGTGCCGCCCTGATCCAGAATGGTGTCGTAACCGTCCTTGAACGACATAATGAAGCCATCGGCCTGTGCCTGTGCCGCCGCCGTCCGGAGTTCCTCCGCGGTCGCTTCGTCACAGCCCCACCGCAGGTTGTCGGCAATGCTGCCGGAGAACAGCACGTTCTTCTGCAGCACCATGCCCACGCCTTCACGCAGGTGGTATAAGCTGTAATTTTTCACGTTGACGCCGTCCACCAGCACTTCGCCGTCGTCGGCATCGTACAGACGGGGGATCAGCGACACCAGCGACGTTTTGCCGGAACCGGTCGAGCCGATGATGCCCACCGTCTGCCCCGCTTCGATTTTCGCGCTGACCCGGTCGATGACCGGCTCGCCGCTGTTCTTGTAATAGCGGAAGCTGACGTTGCGGAATTCGATTTCGCCGCGCGTGACCTGACGCTGCTTGTCTTCTTCGGTCAGATGGTCGTCGCGGATGTCCGGCACTTCGTCGAGCACCTCGGCAATACGATGTCCGGAGGTCAGTGCGCGGGACATATTGATGGTCATCATCGTGACCATCATCAGGCTGCTGAGGATCTGGGTGATGTACGTCACAAAGGCCGTCAGGTCGCCGGGGGTCATGGTGCCCTCGATGAGCATATTGCCGCCGAACCACAGCACCGACAGCGTGGTGATGTTCATGATCAGCGTCATCGCCGGAGACAGCAGGATCATCATGTTCATGGCGCTCATGCTGGCATCCTTCATGTCGCGGTTGACCTTGCGGAATTTCTGCTTTTCATATTCTTCCCGGACGAAGGACTTCACTACGCGCACGTTGGTGATGTTTTCCTGCACCGTGGAGTTCACGGCATCGAGCCGTCTCTGGCGCTGGTTGAACCGGGGGAATGCCACCCGCAGCACCAGAATCAGCACCGTCAGCATTACCGGCAGCGCAATCGCCAGCGTCACCGACAGCGACGGCGACAGCGTCAGCGCCATGATCAGACCGCCGACGAGCATACCCGGCGAACGCAGGCACATACGCAGCAGCATATTGATGAAATTCTGGATCTGCGTCACGTCGTTGGTCAGACGCGTTACCAGCGAGCCGGTGCTGAAGCGGTCGATGTTGGCAAAGGAGAATTTCTGCACCCGGCGATAGATGTCGTCGCGCAGGTCTGCAGCGTAGTTTACCGAGGCCTTGGCGCCGAAGTACGCGCCGCCCACGCCGCCGATCATCATCATCAATGCCGTCAGAATCATGCCCACCATCACGGCGACGATGAACGGCGATGCCCCGCCGACAAAGTCATACAGCCACCGCACCCATGCAGACGCATCGGCCATGTCCTTGGCACCGGTACCGTAGTCGATGATGGCCGCGAGCATTTTCGGCATCAGCATTTCACCGGTCACTTCGATAATCATGCAAAGCGGTCCCAGCACAAAGAACGGCCAGTACGGCTTCGCATATTTCAGCCATTTTTTCACGAACATTCCTCCAGACTTGTTTTTCGTTTAGTTAACGCCTTAACTATTGTAGCATAGAATGGATGCATTGTCAATTGGTTTTAACCGGGATGCACAATTTCCGGGGAATTTTTTATTTTCACAGTTTTGTAATATGAATTGCGGGGGATTTCCGTCCAGCGGCATAGGCTGCCAGATTTCCGGCGTTGCTGGCTGGATGACGCACATATGTGATCAGATATTCTGCACGGCGGATCATGGCTTGATTAGCCTTGATGATCCGGTACCGCAGGGGAGTATTTTCCGTTTCCAACGGGTAAAAAGAGCCATCGAAGCCCTTGGGGATTTCTATGGGACGTTGTGCAGGATGGTACGGCAGAAGCAGAGTCAGTTTTACTTCCGGATACTTTTCTTTTGCGCGGATAACTGCATTGGCCGCCAGCTTGTCAAACTGTCCGTAATGCCCTACGATAAATTCCGACACGCAATACTCCAGAATATGTTTCTCAATCGCTTCGCACAGCGCCGGCATCAGCTCATCCGGTGCATCCCTGTGTCCGATAAAAAAACAAAGCTTTTCCATCCGATATTTCTCCTTATATAATTTGCGTTTATCGTAATAATTATACGATGTAAATGATTATTTTGCAACGATGAAGTGAAGTATAATTTACGAGTAACACAAGCTGCAAGGAGGATTCGTTCATGAAAGACATTCTCGCAACCATCACCGCATATCGTTTACAACGCAAATGGACGGAGTACCAGCTTGCGGAGCGCGCCGGGTTGCCTCAATCCACGATTTCTTCGTGGTACGTCAAAAATGCCGTACCGTCGCTGTCTTCCCTCAATAAAATCTGTAACGCTTTCGGGATTACACTTTCTCAGCTTTTTGCCGAAGGAAACGAACCGGTAGCACTGACCGATGCTCAGCGAAAATTGCTGGAACAATGGTCAAAACTCAGTGAAGCGCAGCAGAATGTTGTTTTGGCACTGATCGAAACGATGCAGTAAATCAATCACCGCCGCAAGGAATATTTTCTCCTTTGCGACGGTGATTTTATTATTATTGCAAATGTAATCCGAATCCATCCCTGTATGTTATTGTACTATCACTTTTGCAACCTGTCAAGATGCATATTCATCTTTTTATGTTGTCGAAACAAACCGCAAAAGAGGATATACTATAATCGGAACGGGGTGATTGGTGTGAACCGGCAGCATCATGAAAAATACCGAAAACTCGGATTGAACATTGCGTATTATCGGAAAGCAAACAAGCTGTCTCAGCTTCAGTTGGCAGAGAAAATCAATATCAGCCGGACACACATGAGCCGGATTGAAATGGCAGACTGTGCAGTTTCGTTGGATGTGATTTTTGAATTGTGTGATGTGCTCAACATTACCCCGAAACAACTTTTTGATTTCCGTGAATAACAAATAACACCCCCGGCCGCTGCCGCAGGATAAAAATCCGCAGCAATGGCCGGGGGTGTGTTATGTATTCTCAGGGGTCAGGGCTGCTGGGACCACTTCACATAGGTAAACTGCGGGTCCCCGTGCGCAAACAGCCACGGATATTGATTCAGCAGCTGCGGGTCCTGTGCCGGTACCACATGGCGGCAGGTCACGCTGTCCAATGGAGATGTCTTTTCCTCGGAGTAAAAAATCATTTCCATCGGATTGTCTGCGCCATAGAGACACATCGCTTTTTTCACCCATTCTTCTTTGCTCCGCGGCTGGATGTAAGTGAGTTTTCCACGCCAGATATATCGCCACAGGTACACCCGTCTTCCCTCGGTTTGCGTACCGTCCGGGTCGGTGTGTGTCCAGTGAATCCGGTCTACATCGCCATAAACGTTCCGGCCGTAGGTGATTTCCTTGCGCCCGTCCGCGTTTTCTTCCACACTGCCAGTCATATCGCCGTTTTTGTTCCATTGGTATTCCAGCGTTACGGCTGTTTTTGTCGGGTCGGCGTATTCCGTCCGGATGTACGTGATCTGACCTTGCGCATTATATGCAAAGGTCGTGTGGGACACTTGTATGCCGTTTTTGTACGCTGTTTGCGCCGCACAACGCAGCGTCCCCTGTGCGTCCGGCACCATCATCCGCTCGATCCAGTCACTCGGCGGGTCCTGCGGGGCGGAATATTGCAGTTCCATCGTGATCACCCGGCTGCCGTCGGGTTGGATCGCACCGTATTTCCACAGCCAGCCGTCGTCTCCGGCGTTTCGTCCGCCGCTGTAGTAGATCCGACCGCCGTTATCATATTGAAAGAAAATTTCTTCTTCGGAGTTCCGGAGCATTTCCAATCGCTGGTACGGTTGAGATACTTCGTATTGCCGGATCTGCCGCCGTGTCTGAATTGCACCCAAATCGAAGTAATACAGGGCGATCACGATCACCGGCAGGATGACTGCGGTCCAGAGAATCCATCTGATGCACTTTTTCTTTTTCATGATGCACCCTCCAATCGTTGCAGTTACCTCGGAACGAGCTCCCACGTGATGGAAAAAACATTCCCATGCATTACGAACAGAACCAAAATATCCTGCAGCCACGGCGTTCCGGCAAGGGATATGTTGTATCCGTACAATGTGGCATCCTTGGCAATATCTGAGTGGATTTCGCTGTTGGTATAGGAAGCAATCACACCTGTCCATGTGCCGTCTGTTTTGATTTATTGATTATATTATAGCATAAATTTAATCCCCTGTCAATCTTTCAACAGGATTGACAGGGGATTATTTGAATTTTTATATGTGTTTTTATGCTTCAACATATGGACGATTCTGCGCATCAAAGGCAATTTTTACTTTCGACAGGTACCACGTCTCGCCCATGTCGGGACTGCCCTGGTAAAACAGATATACCTGTCCGTCATCGTCCCGGAAGGTACAGGGATGACCGGATTCGCAGCTGTTCCACGCACCGGGCGCACCGGGCGTCAGAAACGGTTCCGTGAACACCCGGCGGAAGAAGCAGCCGTCGTCGGATACTGCTACGCCGATCTGCTGGGGCTTGCAGTTGTACGCCCCGGCATAAAACAGGAACATCTGCCCGTCGTTGACGATGGCCGCGGGACCCTCAATGCACTCCTGCTCCCACGTAAGCTCCGGGGTCAGCAGGGATCCGGCAGCGATCTGCGTCCATGCATCCCGACCGAAGTCCGATGCCGGGTCTGCCCACGCGCCGCCGATTTTCTGAATCTTGTACGCATGGTCACGGGTCGCAATGTACAGAAACAGCTTGCCGTTGAACAGACAGACCTCCGCATCAATGGCCCGTCCGCAGCACCAGTCTGCCGTGGGCCGGTAAATGGGGTTGTCCGGATTTTTCACAAAATGGATGCCATCATCGGACACCGCGTGGCAGATGGCATCCATTTGTCCGTTGCCGTAAGTCTGGTAGAACAGATGCACCCGTCCGTCCAACACGATGGCACCCGGCGCACCGACGCCGTTGCGCTCACAGGGCTGCGTTTCCGCAAAATCACCGATGACCTCCCAGTGCGTCAGGTCATCCGACCGGGCGATGCCGATGCTCAGATGGGTCAGTTCTCCCTCCCATGTGCTGTAATACATATAATCATGTCCGTGGAAGCGCACCACCGCCGGGTCCTTGGCGTGGTGATTGCGCGGGTCTGTGAAAAGCATAAGCCGGTTCCTCCTTGCAATATCGCATATACTATAATGATAGTATAGCATTTTTTGCGGTCAAAGGAAAGCCCCCGGACACCAATTTCACCGGCGAATGGTTGTGCAAAGTGCATAAATCTTCCACTCTGGTTTCGGCATATTCTACAATCTACCGCATTGACACTCCGCCGAAAAATGTGGTAAAATAAGACCGTAATATTTCATCATACGGCTCGCAACTGACGGATCCGTGGAGTACCACATGGGAGCGAGCGCGCGTATACTTAACTATGCCGACCGTCTGGGCAGTTCTGCTTTCGAATGGGGGCAGGGCTGCCCTTTTTCGTGTGCAATGCCGAAAAAAGGCAAAAAACCGGATTTTATGCGGATCGGCCGCGACCCCAGAATACCGCTACAAAGAGAAAGGATGTTCCACCATGAAAAAAGTAGGCATCATCATGGGCAGCGACAGTGATCTGCCCGTCGTACAGAAAGCCATCGACACGCTGAAGGAGTTCAACGTGCCCACGGAGGTGCACGTATACTCTGCACACCGCACCCCCGACGAGGCCCGGAATTTTGCAAAAAATGCCCGTGCCAACAACTTCGGCGCTCTGATTGCCGCCGCAGGCATGGCCGCACATCTGGCCGGTGCCATTGCCGCCAACACCACCCTGCCGGTGATCGGCATTCCCTGCAAGTCCAAGTACCTCGACGGTATTGACGCACTGCTGTCCACCGTACAGATGCCCTCCGGCATCCCGGTTGCGACCGTTGCCATCGACGGTGCCGCCAACGCCGCACTGCTGGCCATCCAGATTCTGGCCGTGACCGACGAGACGCTGGCCGCCAAGCTGGATGCCAAGCGCAGAGCCGGTGCCGAGGCTGCGCTGGCCAAGGACAAGGCCATCTCCGCACAGTTTTCGTTCTGAGGGGCGGAATCTCCCCTTGTATAAAGGGCGGTTACTGTCAACTCTGGAAATTTACCGCAGAATTTCGTGTAGGGGCGGCAATTTGCCGCCCGTAGGTATTGTGCATTTGCCGGGTGCTTGTTTGTACGCATAGATTCCGGGTGGCAGGTTGCCGCCCCTACGCAGCAGGCCCCCTTGCCTCTCCCTTCGGGAGAGGTGCCGAGCATAGCAAGGCGGAGAGGGCTTGCTAAAGTTTGACAGCCTTGCAGGACAAAAAGCATGAATCCCTGTCCCCCTCCGCATGAAGGTCCATCGGGGATGCCGGATCCTACAAGATAATCGTCCATTCCTTTTTGTTTCCCTATAAATCAGACCAATACAAATACATATCAGACATAGAATACGAAAGGGGTTTCATTCCCATGAAAAGCTTTAGCGAGAGTTATAAAGAAGCCGGCGTTGATATTACCGCCGGTTATGAATCCGTAGAACTGATGAAGAAACACATCGCCCGCACCAACATCCCCGGCGTTTGCTCCGGCATCGGCGGCTTCGGCGGCCTGTTCCAGCTGGACCTCACCGGCATGGAAGAGCCTGTACTGGTTTCCGGTACCGACGGCGTAGGCACCAAGCTGCGTTTCGCCATGCTGCTGGACAAGCACGATACCATCGGCATTGACTGTGTAGCCATGTGCGTCAACGACGTCATCTGCTCCGGCGCAAAGCCTCTGTTCTTCCTCGACTACATCGCCTGCGGCAAGAACTACCCCGAAAAGATCGCCGCCATCGTGGCCGGCGTGGCAGAAGGCTGTGTGCAGGCTGGTTCCGCACTCATCGGCGGTGAGACGGCCGAGCATCCCGGCATGATGCCCGAACACGACTACGACCTCGCCGGTTTCTCCGTGGGTGTCGTGGACAAGAAGAAGATCATCGACAACACCACCATGAAGGCCGGCGACGTGATGATCGCGCTGCCCTCCACCGGTGTGCATTCCAACGGCTTCTCGCTGGTGCGCAAGGTGTTCGACGTTGAAAACAATCCCAACCTGACCGTTCCCTGTGATGCACTGGGCGGCAAGTCCATTGCCGAGACTCTGCTGACCCCCACCCGCATTTACGTGAAGTCCATCCTTGCTCTGCTGGAGCAGGTGCAGGTGAAGGGCATCTCCCACATCACCGGCGGCGGCTTCTATGAGAATATTCCGCGCGCCATTCCGGACGGTCTGTGCGCCAAGATCGAGAAGAGCGCTGTCCGCGTGCTGCCCATCTTCGATCTGATCGCCAAGACCGGCAACATCCCGGAGCGCGATATGTACAACACCTTCAACATGGGCGTGGGCATGAGCGTCGTGGTTTCCGCTGCTGATGTGGACAAGGCCCTGGAGATCCTGCAGGCCAACGGTGAGGACGCTTATGTGATCGGTGAGATCATCGAGAACGAAGACAAGGTGATCCTGTGCTGATGAACGAGAAAAAAGCCCGCATCGCCGTATTTGTGTCCGGCGGCGGCACCAATCTGCAGGCTTTGCTGGATGCCCAGCAGAGCGGCATCATCCACAGCGGCGAGATCGTGCTGGTCGTGTCCAGCAACCCCACCGCCTATGCCATCGAGCGCGCCAAGAACCACGGCGTACCGTCCGTGGTGGTCAGCCGCAAGGCCTGCGGCTCGCAGGAAGCCTACGAAGCCGGCATCCGTGCCGCGCTGGAGGAATACCGCATTGATCTGATCGTGCTGGCCGGATTCATGTCCATCCTCAGCGCGGACTTCACGTCCCGGTACCCGGAGCGCATTCTGAATGTGCATCCGTCGCTGATCCCGTCCTTCTGCGGCAAGGGCTTCTATGGCCTGCGCGTGCACGAGGCTGCACTGGCCTACGGTGTGAAAGTCACCGGTGCCACGGTGCATTTTGTCAATGAAATTCCCGACGGCGGACGCATCGTTCTGCAGAAAGCCGTCGATATCCTGCCCGGCGACACCCCTGAGGTGCTGCAGCGCCGGGTGATGGAGCAGGCCGAGTGGCATCTGCTCCCGGCGGCTACCGAAATGGTCAGCGCACAGATCGTCGCTGCTTCGGTGTAAGTGATTTTGAAAGGAATATGAAGCTATGAACGTTTACGAGACTAAGACCATGGCCGAGCGCCTCAACGGCAACACCTATCCCGGCCGCGGTATCGTACTGGGCATTACCCCCGACGGCAGCAAGTCCGTTGCCGCCTATTTCATCATGGGCCGCAGCGTGAACTCCCGCAACCGGGTATTCATTCCGGAAAATGACGGCATCCGCACCGAAGCCCACGACCCCAGCCTGATGAAAGACCCCCATCTGATCATTTACCATCCCGTGCGTGAGGTCGGCTGCGGCCTGATCGTCACCAACGGTGACCAGACCGACACCATCTGGGAGTACCTGTCCCGCGGTGAAAGCTGGGAGTCCGCACTGCGCACCCGGATGTTCGAGGACGACCGTCCCAACTGGACGCCCCGCATCTCCGGTCTGCAGGCCAAGGACGGCAGCTACAAGATGTCCATCCTGAAAGCCGCCGACGCGGAAGGCACCGCCTGCGCCCGTTTCTTCTATGAGTACCCCGCCATTTCTGGTCTGGGCCACTTCCTGCACACCTATGTGTGCGACGGCAACCCGGTCATCCCCACCTTCCAGGGTGAGCCGGAGCGTGTGACCATCCCGGCCGACATCGACGCATTCACCGCCGAGCTGTGGGAGAATCTGGACGAAAACAACAAGATCTCCCTGTATGTACGTTATACCGATATTGCCACGGGTGCTTACGAGACCCGTCTGATCAACAAGAACAAGTAATTGAAGGAGAACGGAATCATGAACGAACTTGCACTGAAATACGGCTGCAACC
>JAFTRF010000269.1 GCA_017462405.1 Clostridia bacterium
AATTGCATTTTTTTGGAGATGGTGCATAAGATTTTTCGTATGACTACACAAACGGAGGCGAAACAACGTGCGTAATATATACAATTTTTCCGCCGGTCCGGCCATGCTCCCCGATGCGGTGCTGGCGCAGGCCGCCGCGGAAATGCAGGATTACAACGGCACCGGTCAATCGGTGCTGGAACTCTCCCACCGCTCCGCTGATTGGCAGGATGTGATGGATGAAGCCGAACTGCGCCTGCGGCGGCTGATGCGGATCCCGGCGCATTATACGGTTCTGTTTTTGCAGGGCGGTGCGTCCGCGCAGTTTGCGATGGTGCCGCTGAACCTGATGCGCAATGGAAAAGCCGATTATCTGATCACCGGGCTGTGGGCAAAAAAAGCGTACCGCGAGGCCATGCGGTACGGTGCAGCGCGGGTGATCTGCTCTTCTGAGGCACAGCAGTTTACCTGCATCCCGGAATGGAATGTGGATTTGTTCGACCCGGCAGCGGATTATGTGCATCTTTGTATGAACAATACCATTTACGGAACGATGTTTCATACGCTCCCCGATACCGGAAGCATCCCGCTGGTAGCGGACATTTCCTCGTGTATCCTGTCACAGCCCATGGACGTATCCCGCTTCGGGCTGCTGTACGCCGGTGCTCAGAAAAATATGGGGCCTGCCGGAGTAACGGTGGTCATTGTGCGCTCCGATCTGCTGGAGCGTGTGCGCCCGGATTGCCCCACCCTGTTCCGTTACCGGACACACGCCGATCACGGTTCCATGTACAATACTCCGCCGTGCTATGCCATTTATGTGATGCTGCTGGTATTGCGCTGGCTGGAGGACACCGTCGGCGGACTGGAAAGCATGGCCGCCCGCAACCGGGCCAAAGCACAGCTGCTGTACGATTATCTGGACGAATCTGCCTTGTTCCGCGGAACGGCGGCTATCCGGGACCGGTCGTGGATGAATGTCCCCTTCATCACCGGAGATGCAGAAACCGATGCACGATTCTTGCGGGAGGCCTCCGATGCAGGGCTGGTGAATCTGGCAGGGCACCGCACCGTCGGCGGAATGCGGGCCTCGCTGTACAATGCCATGCCGGTCGCCGGGATACAGCGGCTGACGGAATGCATGGCGGATTTTGAGCGGCGATACGCCTGAAAGGAGGGATTTTTCTGCCATACAGCATCCGGACACTCAATCAGATTTCCCCGGCAGGACTTCGACGGTTGCCGGCATCGTATCGGTACGGAGCGCAGACAGCCGAGCCGGACGCATTGCTGGTACGTTCTGCCGATCTGCACCGGGCGGAATTGCCTCCGTCGGTATTGGCCGTCGCCCGCGCGGGGGCCGGGGTCAACAACATTCCCGTAGAACAATGCAGTGCGGCGGGCATTGTGGTATTCAACACCCCCGGCGCCAACGCAAATGCCGTCAAAGAACTGACCCTTGCGGGATTGCTGCTGGCTTCCCGGCGGCTTCTGGCAGCAATGACGTGGGTCGGCGGGCTGACCGCCGCAGACGAAAGCATCGCCGTGCAGACGGAGCGCGGCAAAGCGCAATTTGCCGGGCCGGAACTGGCCGGAAAACGCCTGGGTGTCATCGGTCTTGGAGCCATCGGTGTGCAGGTGGCAAATGCGGCTCATGCGCTAGGCATGGAGGTATACGGCTATGACCCGTATGTATCGGTGTCGGCAGCATGGCAGCTGTGTCGGGGCATCATCCGTGCTGACTGCATGGCAGAACTTTTGCCGCAGTGCGATTACCTGACCTTACATCTGCCGCTGACATCGGAGACAGCCGGATTGATTTGTGCGGACACCCTCTCCGCCATGAAAGACGGAGTGCGTCTGTTGAATCTGTCCCGACGCGAACTGGTGCAGACGGCCGATCTGATTGCCGCACTGGATCGCAGAAAGGTTGCCGCATATGTAACGGATTTTGCCGAGGAAGCGCTGTTGAGGCGCCCGGATGTGGTGATCTTTCCGCATCTTGGGGCATCCACCCCGGAAGCAGAGGAAAATTGCGCAGTGATGGCAGTGGAACAGCTGGTCGATTTTCTGGAGAACGGCAACATTCAGAACAGCGTCAATCTGGCACCGGTCGCATTGCCTCGTGTTGATTGCCCGCGGCTGTGCGTGTTTCATCGGAATATTCCCGGTATGATCGCCCGGATTTCGGGGTATTGCTCGGCGCACGGACTGAACATCGGCCATATGCAGAGCGCCGCCAAGGGCGATTATGCTTACACGCTGCTGGATTTCACCGGTACGGCACAGGACGGCTTTGCCGGACTATCGGACACCCCCGGCATCATCCGGGTACGGATGTTGTCGGCATCGGAAAAATAAAAAGGCATCTGCCACGAAAATCGTACCAGATGCCGGGATGAATGAATGGGGATGCTATGTTTGTTGTTCGTATGTGCCTGCCCGCAGCAGGTTTTGTGCCGGGATTTTCCGCGCCATTGAAATGGCTTAACCGGAAATCGTTACTGCCCCTTAGCGTTTCCGCGGGACATGGACCGCACGCACCAACAGCGGGAGGGTCAATGCGGCTGCGCCGGCCACGACCTGCCCGCAACGACGGAGAATGGCGCTCGCTCTGCTCTCCGCTTCTGCTGCATCCGATGCTCCGTCCGCATCGGCCGGATTTGCTTTGGTTTCCGGAGTGGTACCGGTTGCTGCACAGGCCATCAGTTCGGCATAATCCTCAATGATGTTGCTGAAATTGATGTCCAGACGGGTTCCCTTCCACGTATTGTTTTCCTGCAGCAGTTTGACGATGCGGCGCACCTGCTCCGAACTCATGCAGTTGCCGTTGTGCCGGTAATTCCAGATCGGATATGCGAGGGCTTTGTCCACGACGTCCATCTGGTGGTAGGCATCCGTCAGACCTGCGTCGATGTCCACGCGTGGCAGTACCAGCACATTGTGGTAATGATTTTCCGGAAAATCTTCACGGAGTACATTCTGAATCAGATATTCCTTGACACTCAGACGCTCCGGCAGATTGTAGCGATTCTCCGGTGCCGGACCGATCAACATTCCATTCTGCGAAATTTTCACCGGGCCGTTCCAGTTCTTGACCTCCAGCATAAAGAACCCGAAACGACTGACGATGATGACATCGCATTCCGAGCGAAGATTTTCTTCATCCGTCAGTTCGATGTTCCGCAAGACGTATACATCCGATTTATGGTTGAAAAATTTCAGCTGATTCCGCAAGCAGTATTCGCCGTTGACGCCGCTGATGCGCGCACCAATGGCTTTACTCAACTTTTCAATTCTGCGTTCAAGACGTTGGCACAGAAATGTATTGTGCAGCCCGTGCGCTTCTGCAGACTGATGCACATACTTCCGGAGCTGCCGCTCATTACTGAGTTCAATATGTTCGCGTGTCCGTAAATCACTGCACAACGCGCCTTGAAAATCTTTCATGACCTGAATCGCATCTTGTTCCGAATAAAATGCTTCCGGATCCGGTGCAGCGGCTGAAAGTGTGGCAATGAGCTGATTTTTAACATCTTGTTTGATGGCATTCATGGATTTTTTCCTCCAAAAAAATATATATTACGATATGCTTCGGCTAATATCGCAATATATATTATAATTCTTAAATATTTCTGTGTCAACCCTTTTCCCCGACATTCTTTTCCATAGAAAAACGCACCGCAGATGCTGCAGTGCGTTTTGTTTTTGTACGGTATGAAATTTATTCGGTCCGCAATGCGACAACGGGGTCTTTCTTTGCTGCGATCCGGGAGGGAATCAGACCGGCAATGAAAGTCAGGATCATGCTGATGGCCACCAGAATGAATCCGCCGGCTGCCGGCAGAACCGCATTCAGATTCGGAATACCGGTCAGGGCGTGCAGAATCACATTGATGAGCATATTCAGCAGGAGGGTCACGCCAATACCGATGGCACCGGCCGCAAAACCTACAATGAGGGCTTCGGCATTGAATACGCGGGCAATATCCTTTTTCGATGCACCGATGGCGCGCAGAATACCGATTTCCTTGGTACGCTCCAGCACAGAGATATAGGTAATGATGCCGATCATGATGGACGATACCACCAGCGAAATCGCCACGAATGCGATCAGTACATAGGAAATGGCATTCAGAATCGTCGTAAAGGAAGACATCAGCAAGGCAACATAATCGGTGTAAATGATCCGGTCATCCTCGTCCAGCGTAGCATTGTACGCGTCGATTTTATCGGAAATCTGGTCCTTGGCTTCGAAAGTCGAAGCATACAGGTTGATGGACGTCGGATGCTCCTCGTCCACACAGCCCAGCACTTCCAGATTCTCCTCCAGCGTGGAGGTGGAATACATCCGGTCCTCATAGGTGTCGTACATATTGGCCAGCGTGGCTTCATCCGCAGATGCAAGCTGGGCATCCAGCATTCCGGCCAGCTGTTCCATGGGCATAGCAGCCAGCTGCTGGCGCACACCGGCGGCATACTGCTCGGTCAGCTGTTCTGCCATCATTGCACGGACATACCCCATAAAGGTTTCCTCGTCCATCTGAGCAAAGTATTCTTTCAGCTTGTCGGCACTCATGCCGGTGGACTCCGTTGCAGCGGCGATCATCCGTTCTTCGAGATCGGCACGGCTCAACCCGGTCAGCTGCTGCGCCAGCGTGGTGTTCAGCCATTCTGCGCTGGGGATCGCAGCATAATCTACATACATTTCAGCTTTCTGTGCTACGGTACGGCCGGGCATCCAGTCCTTCAGGCGCTGCGCTTTCTGGGCTGCGGTCAGATTGCGGTCGTTGTCCGTCAGGAACGGCAGGCCGGTGAAAATATCCGTTGCGGTGTCTTTTTTCTGTGCCAGAACCGCGTCGGCCTTGGCGGTTTCATCCATGATGTATTCCGTCAGCGCCGAGGTGTAAACCACCGATCCGGTCAGCATGGTCGCAGAGGCGTTTTCCGACGGGCGGATAATGCCGACCACCTTCAGCTCGATACCGTTGTCAAACAGGTAATCCCGGCCGGTTTCGGTCTGGGAAAGGTCGATATAGGTGCCGGTCAGCCCGTTGGGCTGCCAGTACGAGGAGGACAGCACCAGCCGGACCGTATGATTGCACATTTCTTCATACGTCCAGCGGCTGACATCAATGGGGATCTGCTCGCCCCGGAGACTGGCCTCGGTGATTTCCTTCATTTCCTCCATGGACTTCAGGCCCAACGCGAACAGGCCAAGGTCGCTGACCTCATTGCGGCTGTTGACCACAACCATGATCTCGTTGTAGGCTTGCGGCCAGCGTCCGTAAATCACGTCGTACTGCTCTTTCAGCAGATCGTGCACCGGTTCACCGTTCCGGCCGGGCAGAAGCTCCTGCCACAAATTTGCGCCGAAACCTCCGGCACCAAAGTTACTGGCATAGGCTGAAGCATTGCCCATCGCAATTTCCATCA
>JAFTRF010000270.1 GCA_017462405.1 Clostridia bacterium
TAATAACTACACATACCATCACATCTGCGTAAAAGAACGCTGCCCCGTGGCGCAAAGCTATGGGACAGCGTTCTTTTGTTTTATGATTTCATGTGTTTGTCCTGCCATGCTTTCAGGAATGCCACGCATTCATCGGCGAGGTATTCCTTGGCTGGCATCATATATTCCGCTTCGAAATTAGCCGCAGTGATGTTGCCCTGTCCCGCATAAAATGCCAGTGCAGATGCCATATCCCGCTGAAAAATATCCTGCAGCACATCTTTGCGCCGGTGGATGGCATAGCTACAGTAATCCGCAAAGGTGTCGTTGGCATCATACTGCTCCGGTGCCCGTAAAAAGCCCCGGATGGCGGTTTCCCGTCCATCATCGGTCGTAAAGAACGAAAACGGCAGCGCAGGCGCAAGCAGTGCCGGGAGTGCATCGAATATGGTGGAATCCGATGGTGCCGATCCGTCAAAAACAGCGACCAGATAGCAGCAGAAAATGAATGCATCCGGTCCAATGCTGCGGATTCCTGCAGGACGCGTGAGTTCCTGCAGATATTTACAGCTTTGGAATGCGTGATCCTCGATGGCAACAAGGCTGTCCGGACAATCCACGCTCCGGAGCCGCCGACACAGTTCGAATGCGCCGGAAGCAATGCGCGTCGTCCCATCCGGAATGCGGATGTGCCGTTCCCGGCCATAGTAGTCGTACAGGATCCCGCAGAACACCACAAAGCCTTCGGCATCCGCCATCGCATGGCAATGACTGAATGCGCGCTCGCCGATGTGCGTCACGCTGTCCGGAATCGTTACGGAAGCCAGATTAGCGCATCCATAAAAAGCCCGGTCGCCGATGTGCGTCACACCGTCCGGAATATGTACTTCCCGGATATTCTGCAGGGCCGTCAACCGCTTTTCCGGCCGGGCATTGCCATTGGGCAGTACAGTACCAAACAGACACGCCCCCAGTCGTGTGACCGGCCGTTTGCCGATCCGCTCCGGGATGTCGATGACTTCGCCCGTCCCTTTGAAAGAGGTCAGCATCACGGTATCGTCCTCCATCGTCTGATACGACCATATCTTCCGCATATCTGTTACGTTGAACGGGTCTTTCATCAGTTCCCGCTCCATGCGTTTTTCCAATGATTGCGGACGTATATGATTTTTCTGCCATTCCAGCAGAAGCGCCACACATTGCGTGGCATTGGCCGCAAGTGCCGGGGCCATGTATTCCGATTCGAAATTGGCCGCAGTAATTTTTTTCCGCTCACCATAAAATGCAATGGCCGGAGACAGATCCTCGCGGAATACCAGTTTCAGCAAGTCCTTTCGCCGGTGCAGCGCATATGAGGAATATTGCGCATACACTTCCGGATCGCTGTACTGCGACGCATCCCGGAAAAAGCCGTACATCGCCGCATATTTATTACCGCCCACATTATTCAGGACGATTTGCGGCGCAATCAGCGCCCGGACGCCACACAGTGCCTCCGGATGCAATTCAGGCTTGCCCGGAATACACAGAATCAGCCCCGTGCAATCGTTGAATGCGCCGCATCCGATGCTCGCCACGCCGGCCGGCAGACAGAGGCTGCGCAGAGCGGGACAACGGTTGAACGCCATATCTCCGATGCGTATCAGCGTATCGGGAAAAGTCACATTACTCAGACTTGTACATTCACAGCAGAGCCGCGACGGAATGTGCGATAAGCCGGCCGGCAGCGCAAGGTACTTCAGCTTCCCGCACCATGCAAAGGCCGATTCGCCGATGGCCGTGAGGCTGCCGGGCAAAATGGCCTCCGTCAGATTTTCGCAATAATAAAATGCAGAAAAGCCCAGTGTGGTCAGGCCATCCGGAAGTTCCACACGGGTCAGATTACTGCAAAACGCAAATGCATTCTCTGCGATTTCCGTTACCCCTGCCGGGATGGTAACACCGGTCAGCTGTTCCTGCTCCAGAAATACCGCCCGGTCGATCCGCCGGACCCCATCCGGAATCGTAACATGCGATGCATCACCGGAATAACCGTACAAGACACGGTTGACAATCTGAAATCCGTCTGCATCCGTCAATGCCGCACACTCGCGGAATGCGTTGCTGCCCATGTGCGCACCCTCCGGAACGGTAATACGGGTCAGCGCAGCACAGCACTCAAATGCCGAATCTCCGATTTCGGTCACGCTGTCGGGAATATTCGCACTTATGAGATTTGAACATTTATAGAACGCACGCTCCGCGATACGAACCCCACCGTCGGGGACAGTCACGTGCTGCAGGAAAAAGCTGCCGCGGAAGGCCTCAGTACCGATGGTATGGACCCCGGATGGGATCTCCACATGCTGTGCGGCGCCATTGTACCGCAGCAATGTGCCGTTTTCGATCTGAAAATCATGTTCGTTGCTCATGATGTACCCCTTTCCTGTCCTGCGCGGATGATTATTTTATATTCTATCACATCATACGGAAAATGTACAGCATTTACGGAGACCTTTATCGGACTCTTTACGGTTGATTTTTTCATCGTTATGCGCTACAATAAGAAAAAAGCAATCCGAGGTGAATGCCATGGAAATTTATATCCGCGTCAAGGCATTGGGCAAGCGCAAGGACCTGCTTGCCCCTGTGCCCTATACCATTCCCGATGAAGTAAGCTCCCTGCGTCAGCTGCTGACCGTACTGGCCACGCAGGAAGCGGAACGCTACAACCGCAAAGAAACCGATGCACAGCTGATGCCGTTTCTGACCGCGCAGGAAATCGATGCGCAGGCCCGGACGGGTAAGGTGGGCTTCGGGCGTATTTTCTCCGATAAAAAAGTGGATGTCCGGCAAGCCGTGGACAATGCGCTGCAATGCTGGACGGACGGACTGGTACGGGTATTTATGAACGACGACGAACTGACCGAACCGGATGCACCGCTGGTAATTCCGGACGGTGCGGTATTCACGCTGATCCGGCTGACGTTTCTGGCCGGGCGAATGTGGTAAAAGGAGGTGCCGACGATGGCTGAACGAAAAAGTGCAAAGGTCGATGAGAAAAAGAGGAAATTCATACGTCAGATGGCGAATGAAAAAAGCGGCATTGTAGCGGTGCTGGCCGGATATTCTTACAATTTATGCGCTGACCGGACTTTAAGTTTTCTGCCCGGTCGCTGCAGCAAGCCGCTGACGGAGATGTCCCGGCAGGAGTTTCTCAGCCGGGAACTGACGGAAGCTTTTGCATTGCTGGCTGGTAAGGAAATGGCCGAAAAGCTGCCGGAACTGATCGACCTGCGGTTGGAGGGGCAATTCTCCTCCTCTCCGTGCCGGCGCAGTTACCGCAGCAGCCAGTTCTGGCCGTATGCCCATGACGTGATCGAGTTGATGCGTCATATGGTATATCAGTCCTGTTATGTGGATTCCGTGCAGGAGCGGCTGTACTGCAAAGAAGACTGGAATGGCGGCTTTGATTATCTGCTGGCATTGGAAATCCGACGCAATAACACGGAAATCATCGGCCTGCTGCACGATGCCCTCATGGGCGACAACAGCGACATTCTGCTGACACGGGACATCATCCACGCCATCATCATCAGCGGCCACGAAGGGCTGGTGGATGACCTGCTGAAGCTGCTGCTGGCGGCAAGGCTGCAGGAGGGGCTGCGCCAGCAGATCCTGGAGGCCGCGGACATCGGCAGCACAGACATACTTCAGCGCATCCTTAAAGTATGCTTGGATGAAAAGCTGTTCCGTTTCAGCAGTGTCATCCGCGCCTTTGATACATGGAGCGGCATGGGGTTCGGCGACCAAAAGCCCGCACAGGTTCAGAAATATGCACAGATCGCATACGACAGCCTGACGAATGAACCCCTGCGGCAGGAATATCTCCGCAGTGACAACAATATTGAGACATACTTTGCGCTGTGGGCACAGGGTTGTCATGAATTTATGACGTTGTACGAGGAAATTCCCACTCTGCTGGACGACCCTCGCCATTACCGTAAGGTACTGGGCTGGATGTTCGTCTCGCAGACCGACAACAGTCACTATCAGGCACAGATGGCCTCGCAACACCTGCACGAGCGGGATCTTGAACTGCTGGCATGGATCGTGCCCAATCTGCCACAACAGCGGTTTCGTTTCTATGGTTATGAAGAGCGGCTTCCCAAACCGAAACCCCGTCCGCATCTGGATTTGTCCGACAATCCGGCGGAACGAAAAGCCCTGTTTGCACAGCTGAAAGAACTGGCAGCATATATTGGCAATAAAAAACGCACCTTTACAGGCAATCCATTTGAGTTTTCTGTTGTGACGCTGACCAACGAACCGGTGTATGACTGCATTCAGACGATTGCTGCACACGACATGAACCCGGAACTGGTGCAGGAGGTACTGACGCTGGCCCCCAATATGACGACCGATCAGCGGCAAAGCGTTCTGCTTCTGTTCTTACAGCCGGACCACAACGCATCGCACCGGGCATTTTTACAGAATAGCCTCAACGATCGCAGCATCACGGTAAAATTGCAGGCCGTAAAGTTGCTGAAGCAATGTAAGCTGACGGAGCCTGACCTGAATGCATTGGCCGACAGCCTGCGCTCCAAAAGCAGCGACCTGCGTGCGGCGGTCATGGAAATTTTCAAAGTACAGCCCGTTGAGATGCTCTCCCCTCTGCTGAGTCAGATGTTGACCTCCGGAGAGGAAAATCAGCTGCAGGCTGCCATTGAACTGCTGACGGAACAAAAAGATGCGCATCCGGAATTACTGGATGCAAACCGCGCGGCACTGGATGCGTTGCGCACCGGTAAGCTGTCCACCCAGACGCAGATTCTGATGGACCGTCTCTGCCCGCCGGTCACGGATGCGGATACTTACACAGCCGAAAACGGCTACGGTCTGTACGACCCGGCGGTAGTGTCGGAGTTTATCGGGCAGCTGCGTGTGGCACCCCCAAAAAACGGCTTCTTTGCGCGTTTCTTTTCGGGCAAGCAGGAAACACTGCTATCTGCCAAGGAGATCCGCACTTTTCTTCCCACCAAGGCGGATTTTTCGGCACTGATTGACCGTCTGAATCAGGTGTTCGAGCGTCATGCCGGCGACGAAGTGGAAATCGAGTGCTACGGCGGCAGCCGGGAAAAAAAGCTGTTCGGTGATGTGCACCACAATATGCCCCTGCGCGCCGGGTGCGGCTACGACCATATGCGCCGTACGGGCGCGCGTCTGGAAATGATCCCGTTCTGGCCGGAATTCCGGGAAGCACTGGGAGATTATGCGACCGATCCCCGGAAAGCGCTGGGACTGATGCACATGGTCACCCGCATATACGGTCCTTATGCCCCCGCCGGCATCAGCTATCGGCCGTGGTTTTTGCAGCTGGCCTCACTGGGATTGGCCCCCGAACTCAAGGAGCAGTCGTTTAACCGGAAGCACCTTGGCGCACTGATCGACATCATGGAGTATCTGACTCAGCTGTTTGATGCTCATGTACTTTTTACGGAAATCA
>JAFTRF010000271.1 GCA_017462405.1 Clostridia bacterium
AGCGCTGAGTATATTGCTGTCGGCAGAAATGATGGATATGGTGCTGACCGGCGGAGAAATTTCTCAGACTACATGGATGGTGTGGGTGATGGAATGCCTGGCTGTGCCGGTGCTGTGTTTACTGGGGGTAATCCGCCCGGGGCAGATTACCCGGGAAGCCGTTCTGCTGCCGGTGGTTTACGCAGTAATAGCGGGCAGCAGGTCTGCCCTGCTCCATTTGTATACGGACGGGTGTTTTCATTGGTTCGGCAAAGCCGTCGGCGCGTCTGCCCAGTTTTTTGCAGAGCATCAGCCGGGGCTGGATATTCAGTTCGGGCTGGGCAGCTGGTGCTGCGTGTGGTTTGTACTGTGCCTGCTGATGCAGAGCGGTGCCATCCGGCTGAATAAAAAAATAAAACGGATCCTGTGGGTCGTTGTGCTGGCAGGAATAGCAGCGCTGGCAATCGGCATGTATTTTGCGGCCAAACAATTGTTGATGGAAAACCGGATTCCGGCAGAAATATATGCCTATGCGCAAGGTATGTTCGTCCGGTGGCCTCTGGTTTACGGTGTGCAGCTGCTGGCGCTGGCTGTACTGGCGGTACAGGTGGGCAGGGGGCGCATCGGGATCGTGCGGCTGCTGCTGTTCCCGGTGATAACGGTATTGGCGGCTGCAGGCGGTATGCTGCTGAATGTAACGGTATTCCGAGTCAACGGGCTGATCACGGCGGCGGTGTTCGGATGGCTGATGGGGATCGCGCTGATTGCCATTCCGGCGCCGAAGCGTAGGGTCAAAACCATACCGGCAGCAAAGGAAAAATAAATTATGCTGCCGATGATTGCGGCCATCATCGGCGGCGGAAGCATTCTCATGATTATATCCAAACGATAAAGAACGGTCGGTTCCCGCAATAAATGGGAACCGACCGTTCTTTTATTGAAAATGTTTTTACACCGGAACCACCGGACGGCCTTCCAACAGGCGGCGGGGATTCCGCTCCAGCAGAATCTGTGCGTAGGACGGGTGACAATTTGCCTGCACCCAATGGTTCAGCTGTTCCATATGGGTAGTGCGGTATGCGGTGTGGTGCGCGTCGCTGGCGATGACATGGGCGGCGCCGTCGGCCAGAATCCGATTGGCGGTTTGCTCGGTGCGTCGGCCAAAAGAACCCAGTACGCTGCCTTTGTTCAGCTGCAGCACATATCCTTTGTGAAACCAGTGCCCAATGAGGGAAAATCCCTGTTGTACGGCATCGTATCTTTCAGGATGGGCGATGACCGGAATATATCCGAAGCGGTGCAGGCCGTCCAGAATGCGGTTCATTTCGTCCGGGGATTCGTCGAAATAAAATTCGCACAGAACATATCGCTTGCCGTCCAGCGTGGGCAGCCGGCGGGCGGCCGCCATATCCGGCGTTTCCGGCAGACACAAAATCTCTGCGGCGCAGGAAAGGGACAAACCGATGTCAGCAGCGGATTGTTTCAACAGGGTAAATTGCTGGGCGATCCGGGGAAGCAGTGCCAGCGATTCCGGTGTACCCGGCAGATGAGGCGTTGCAATGATGTGGCGCACACCGGAATCCACAGCCATTTTTGCCATCATCAGCGATTCAGACAGGTTTGCGGCGCCATCGTCCACACCGGGAATAATGTGACAATGGATATCAATCATCGGGTTATTTCCTCGGCTCGGTGCACAGAGCCAGCAGATCGTCTACGTTTGCGGTAGCCATACGCACCACCGCGTCGCCGGCGCTGTAATATATCCGCACGGTCTTGCCAACATCTTCCATCAGCATGCCACAGGGAAACAAGGCGTTGGTGCGATAGCCCTGCTCCATTTCCCAATAGCCTTCCGGTACAATCAGCGGTTTCTTGGACATACCGATCACCTTGGAGGGATCGTCCAGATCCAGTAGCATCAGACCAATGACGTAACGCTTGCGCCAGGCATCTTCCCAGCCATTCTTGCCGCGGGAAAGGTCTACATCGACCGAGTGGAAAATGCACAGCCATCCACGATCGGTTTTTACCGGTGGTGCGCCGGGACCAATTTTATCGTTGCAGTAGGGTACGTCTTCTACAGCCAGCACCAGCTTGGATTTGCCCCAGTAAACCAGATCCGGGGATTCCGACAGCCAGATATCAAAACGGTGGGCATCCCGGGAGTACACCGGCATGGGGCGCTCCAGACGTATGTAATTGCCGTTGATCTTTTCGGGAAACAGCACCATATTCCGGTTTTCCGGCACGGAAATGTGCTTTACTTCAAAATTCTTCAGATCCTGCGATACGGCGATGCCGCCGCATACACCGTGCCTGGTATCTACTGCAAAGCACATGATGTACTGGCCGTCCATATACGAGATCCGGGGATCGTATACCCGCATAATCTCGTCGTCCTTCATCGCAAAGCAGGGCTCCGGCTCTACATTCCACTTGATACCGTCGTCGGAATAAGCCAGACCCAGGTTGGTGCCTTCCAGAATCTGCTTTTCGAAGTCACCGATGTCGTTGCGGAAGATCATGGTGTATTTTCCGTCTTTTTTCAGTACACCGGCGTTGAAGGTCAGCGCAGAGCGGTAAGGAACATCTTTATAGGTCAGAAC
>JAFTRF010000272.1 GCA_017462405.1 Clostridia bacterium
CGGCCTTACTCCGTTTGAAATCCGGAGCAAAGCCGCGTAAATTTAAGATATTCTACGACAGGTTCTTTTATTTCTGTCTATTCGTTGGGGAACGGTCCAGGATTGTCCCGGAAACGAGGATGGGGGATTTTCTGTCTTGGATGCTTATTTATAACGCAGAACAAATGCTTACTTCACAGCGTCCGGATTCTTGCAGCAGGCACCAATTTCTTATAGAAATATCAGTAATAATTTGTTTTTCTCCGCATATGCAACCGTATACTGCGTGCCTCCGGAGAAGCGTCTGCGATAGCATACACATATTGCAGATTTTTCGACCATCACTCTATTTCGTTTCTGCATACATCCGCGAAAATAATGTTCTGAAAGAATTTGTGTTTCATCCGCACTTTGCAGTATCTGTTGATAGCGTTTTTGGTCGATATCTCCCCAACCCTGCGATTGGTTTCTGCAAGGAATTTCTAAAACCAGCCGAATTTGAGGGAACTCTTTACGTAATTCTAATACCGTTTCCGCTGCTAATAAATCAAAACCTTTCGCTGCACCAGAAATATAATAAATGATATTTTTCGCAATTAGCAAACGTATGATTGTGCGAAGTCTATTTTTAATTTCTCCCTCATCTTCGTCCAATTCTCTGTGACCGGTAAAGCAGCATGTTTGCCCCTTCATGATACATCCCCCTTGATATGGGGATTATATCCCCTTAATAAATAGGATTATAACCCCCATAATAAAAGTTGTCAAGTAAAAGGGGGCCGTACGATGATCGTATTTGATAAACTCTGGGACACCATGAAAGCAAAAAACATAACTACCTATACCTTGCGCGAAAAATGCGGCATCGACAGCAAAACCATCCGTCGTCTGAAAGCCAACGAAAACATTGAGACTAAGACACTGGATAAACTGTGTGCCGTATTATCCTGTCGCCTGGAAGACATCGCCGAATACATCGAAGACCCCGCTCCATAAAATTCATCACACACAAAAACACCCCTATCCCCGCTCCGGGCTGTCCCGGAAACGAGGATGGGGGATTTTCTGTCTTGGATGCTTATTTATAACACAGAACAGATGCTTACTTCACAGCGTCCAGATTCTTGCAGCAGACGATGTTCGCGCCGGTCCCGGCAGCATTTTCAATGATGATCTGGCCCACCTTGACCGGAGCGGTCAGCTGTACGCCGTCGAGCAGGTCCATCAGTTCAAACAGCTTGCCCTTGGCCACAGCGCGGTCGGTCTTGACCGGGCAGCGGCGATGATGCGCGCCGTCGATTTTGACCGTGGAGGTCAGCACACGGGTGGGATTGGTCAGCTCGGCCTTTCCGTAAGCCGCACCACGCGGACAACCGTTGCCGGTCACGGCGTAATCGTTGGCTTCGTCCACCTTCAGATGGCAGCCTTTGGGGCAAACGATGCAAATCAGTTCTTTCATCGGTGTTCCCTCCTTCTTACAGTTCCACAATGCCGACCGTCAGCTCACTGCCGGCCTTTTCCAGCAGCTTCTTCGGCAGCATGATGCGTTCCATTTCACCGGGTGCCAGATGTGCGCGCTTGAATTTCGCAATCTGCGTATCACCGGACATCACGCGGATCTCGCTGGCACCGCATACCCGGTTCACACGGAAGAATACCTCTGCATTCTCCACATTGCCGGGACGGATGCGCTGGGGCACGGTGTAGGTCACACCATCGCCGTTCTTCAGCGTGATCAGACCGGCATCGTCGGCTTCGCCCTTCTGCACATATGCGGCGGCAGCACGACCGGCACGCATACTCTCGGCGGTCACGAAATCCACCAGATCATGCACATGAACCACGTTGCCGCAGGCAAATACGCCGGGCAGCGCCGTTTCCATGTTTTCATATACCACAGCACCGTTGGTGCGGGGGTCCATAGTGATTTCAGCCTGACGGGTCAGCTCATTTTCGGGGATCAGACCGACCGACAGCAGCACCGTATCGCAGTCGAAGTGCATTTCAGTGCCGGGGATGGGGTTGCGGCGGGCATCCACCTGCGATACCGTAACACCCTCCACGCGGCCCTTGCCGCGGATGTCGGTGATGGTGTGAGACAGATACAGCGGGATGTCATAGTCCTGCAGACACTGCACGATGTTGCGGTTCAGACCGCCGGAATACGGCATGACTTCCACGCAGGCCAGCACCTTGGCGCCTTCCAGCGTCATGCGGCGCGCCATGATCAGACCGATGTCGCCGCTGCCCAGAATCACGATGCGGCGGCCCACCATGTAGCCCTCCATGTTCAGATACCGCTGTGCGGTACCTGCGGTAAATACGCCTGCGGGGCGGTCACCGGGGATGGCGATGGCACCGCGGGTACGCTCGCGGCAACCCATGGCCAGAATCACGGAATCGCCCTTGAGCACCTGATAACCCTTGGCGACGCTGACCGCATGGACCTCCCGCTCACGGGTGATCTCCAGCACCATGGTATCCAGCGCGACTTCCACGTTGGTGTCCTTCAGCATCTCCACAAAACGGCCCGCATATTCGGGACCGGTCAGCTCTTCCTTAAAATGATGCAGACCGAAGCCGTTGTGGATGCACTGATTCAGAATGCCGCCCAGTTCCTTGTCCCGTTCCACGATCAGAATTTTGCGCAGTCCCTGCTCGTAAGCCGCCAGCGCTGCCGCCAGACCAGCAGGACCGCCGCCGATGACAATCAATTCATAATGGTTCATCTTATTCTCCGTTCCGCCGCAATACTGCGGCTGTTTTGATGGGGGTAAAAGCTTATTCTGCCACGATCACCGCATCGATCCGGATCAGATCGTCGGTGCTTTTTTCATTTTTTGCGCCCAGCGGACGGAACTCCAGCCGATGCAGACCGTCCGGCAGATCAAACCGCCATGCCGGAGTCACGGGCTGATGGTCCGTTTCGTAATACAGGTCGTATTCCGTCGTCACGCCGTCCAGCGTCAGCGCCATCCTGCCGTAGGTGCGGCCGATGCGCAGCACCGGCATCATCACCGTTCCGGAAAATTCGCACACCAGCGCACCCTCCGGGTCACGGGACACCATACTGCTGCCTTTGCGGCCGTAATTTCGTGCGTTCCAGTCGCCCTCACCGGTTTTTTCCCATGCGCCGGTCGCTTCCATGTCTGTTGCATTGATGAACCGCCCTGTGAGGCGGGCACAATCCGGAGACGGTTCCGGGCAGTACGGTTTGCGGAAACTGTCACCGGTCATCTGCGACCGGACGTAGTCCGCATAGAAGCCGTAGCCCTTGTCGCTGGGGTGGATGTTGTCCTTGGCGAACATACTGTCCCGCTCTGTGTTGACACCGGGGTCTGCCGGACCCAGCCGCTCATCCATGCCCTGCTTGACGTCGATGTACTGCAGACCGTATTTTTCGGCCAGCTTTCTGTGCAGCGGCGACCGGTTGGGCTTGTTGTGGTTGTTTACCATGCCCAGACAAATCACATACGGCACCGGGTCCGTCTGCGACAGTGCGTACAGAATGCCTTCGTAGCATCGGGCAGACAATTCCTCCGGAATAGCGACGTCGTTGACCCCAAATTCCAGAAAAACGATGTCCGGCTTGTGCTGCAGCACGTCCCGCCGCAGACGCAGGATGCCGTAGGTCGATTCCGTACCGCCGATGCCGGCGTTGATTTCGGTAATATGCGTATTGCCCAGCGGCAAGCTGTTGAGCCATCCCGTGATCCGGGTAGACCAGCGGTTGCGCTTGTCCTGCGCACCGGCGCCCTCCGTGATGGAGCCGCCGATGAATGCCGCTTTCAGTTCGCCGCAATTGTATAATGTTTCAAATACTGCTTCATTCATGATATGCATTCTCCCAGATCTCGTCCGGTACGTCCCACGTCCGTGCATCCGGAGCCGGGTTGTTGTGTCCCATGCTCTGCACCATGCACAGCCTTTTTTCGCCGGGCAATGCGTTGAACATCGCGCACACGCATCCGGGCGGAGAGGTCCGGTCGCCCAGCCCCAGCTTCACCGATACCGGGCATTTCACGTCCGGTGCCCGCAGACTCAGGTCGAAATAACGCACTGCATCGCGCCCCATATCGCCCCAGTTGTGGTATCGCACCATCCGTTCGGCCTGCAGGTCGCACAACCACGGGACGAAGATCTCCAGCCGGGTCGCCGCACCGGACAGCCACGTACCGTGCATCGCCTGCACTGCGCCCTGACTACCGCCCCATGCGGTCAGATGTTGCCCGTCCCACAGATCCAGCGTCGCCGCATAGCGCAGTGCCTGCGCCGCCCGGATCATCATATGTCTGAAATAGCAGGTATCCGGGGATCGGTTTTCCTCCGGGTCAAAGCCGTAGCCCTTGAGCCGCCCCTCTGACAATGCCGTGTAATACGCTTGCGGACGGTCATTTTCGATGCCATGGGCATTGATGCACAGGCAGATCTCATCGGGGAAGCACTCCGTCCATGCACTTTTTACGCCATAGCCCTGATACACCACACGGACGGGGAACTTGCCCGTTCCCGGCGGAATGGTTAAAATCCCGGATACCGGCACGCCTCCGGCACACGCGATCCGCACATCATATATTTTATGATGCGGATGCTTGTCCGGCGGTCGCTTTTCCACGGCAGACAGCAGTACCGGCGGTACCGCCTCCAGCTCCGCTCTGCACCGCGCCCAGAATGCATCGTAGTCGGCCGGACGGTGGGACATATGCCGGATTTCTGCGATGTCTGCACCGGCACCCGTTTCCAGCGGAAAGACCGGCGGCAGATCCGAGCCGGGCTCGTCCGCGATCCACGCTTTCAGCGTCACACAGCCCGGTTCATTCAGCCGGGTCCGCACCTGAAACGGCCCCGCATCGCAGCAGCCTTCCTCTGCGATGCCGCCATCCCCGGCCAGCGTCCAGCGGACGACAGCATCCGGGGGCAGTTCTGCCGGCGGTGTCACTGCAAAGACGATCTCTTCGCCGCATTTGTATGCATACGGCGGCTTGTCCGTCGTGCAGGTAAAACATAATTCATTCATGTTGCATCGTTTTCGGCCCACACATGGTGCCCTTCCGAGAAGTCCGTCCCCTGACAAATCTGGGGATAATAGCTCCGGAACTGGTGCCGCGGGGCCTGATCAAATTCCATTTTCAGCATCGTGATGCCCAGAATCTTGTCCGGGGCTTTCTCCGGCAGATTCTTCAGGATGATGCGGTGGCCGTCCACCTCAAAATCAATGGGCTCACCGGTCGCCAGATACGAGATCTTCTTCGGTGCATCCATGTATCCGCCGATACGCAGGGTACCGTTTTTCGGCCACACCCAGTTCCACAGATAGATGGTTTTGCAGTCCGGCTCCGCCGATACCGCCGTCAGCGTGTTGGCGCTGTACACCGGTCCGCTCTTGAACTTGTAGCCGTAAGCCGCCGCACCGTTTACCGCCAGCCATTCGCCCATTTTCGTCAGCGTTTCCGCCGTATCGGGCGGCACCGTACCGTCGGGCATCGGCCCGATGTTCAGCAGCAGGTTGCCTGCACCGCAGGCGCACAGATGCAGTGTACGGATCAGATTTTTCGGTGTCATCATAAAGTCGTGGGCCTGTTCATGGTCTACATAGCCCCATGCCAACCCGGTCAAGGTCATACAGCCTTCCCAATCGCGGCTGCCGCGGTAGCGGACGGTCTGTTCGGGTGTGTCGAAGTCCTCCGGCAGCGCGCTCCGGTCGTTGATGATGATGTCCGGCTGCAGCTGACGGTACTTATAATTCCGGTTGACGGAATCCCAGCTTTCCCAGTTCTCCATCGGACACGATACATCGTACCACAGCAGGTCGATCTTGCCGTAATTGGTCAGCAGCTCCGTATTCAGCGCGTCAATATAATTGAGAAAGCGCTTCCGGGCTTCGGGGTCATTGGCGCACCGCCACGAATCCGGGTGATGCCAATCCATCAGCGAAGAATACAGACCAATTTTCAACCCGAACTCCCGGCAAGCCTCCACAAACTCCCGGACGATGTCCCGTCCGCAATAATGATAGGAATTGTAGGGGTTCACCTTGGAGTCCCACAGCGAAAAGCCCTCGTGATGGCGGGTGGTCAATACGGCATATTTCGCGCCGGCTGCCTTGGCCAGCGCACACCATTCGCGTGCGCAGCCTTCCTTGGGGGCAAACCGCTTGGCCAGTTCTTCGTATTCCGCCACGGTGTAATTTTCGTTGGCCTGCGACCATTCGCCGGTCCCCAGTTCTGCATACAGCCCGTAATGGATAAACATACCGAACCTTGCCTGCCGGAACCACGCCATACGCGTATCCCGGCTGGCGGCGGTGTAAGCCTCGTATTCCCGTTTACTTAGTCGTTTCATAATGGCCTCCGTTATTTTTGTCAATGTCTTCGACTTCGGTGCCTGAAAACTTTATATGTTTCTGTATGTTTTTATTTGTTTTTCTGTTTCGTTTCTCCGATGAGGATGTTCGTGCCTGCAGTATCCTTCAGCATATCCACCATCGGGATGCCCAGTTCACGGGCAATGATCTCCGCCACGCGCGGACCGCAGAAGCCGCCCTGGCAACGACCCAGACCGGCACCGGCACGGCGCTTCACGCCGTCGATGCTCACCGGCGGCACGGGGCAGTGCAGCGAATGCACGATCTCACCTTCGGTGATGGTCTCACAGCGGCAGATCACACGGCCGTACAGCGGATTCCCGGCAATGACTTTTGCCTTTTCTTCCTGTGTCAGCTCATTGAAAATGATGCGGCGGCGGGTGGTGATGCATTCTGCCTTTGCGGGCAGTGCCAGACCTTCGCCCTCCAGCAGCACCACGGCTTCTTCGGCAATGGCCGGTGCTGCAGACAGGCCCGGCGACTTGATGCACGCCAGATCCACAAAGCCCGGTGCGCTGACCTGCACGAAGAAGTCCGCCTGATCGGAGTTTGCACGCATACCGGCAAAGTTCCGGATGGCGCCGCGATACGTCAGGTCGGGCATGGTCTTCATGGCCTTTTCACGCACGGAAGCCAGACCAGCCGCAGTGGTACCCACACAATCGCCGTCCTCGGCATTGTCGGCACTGGGGCCAACGATCAGGTTGCCGCCGACGGTGGGCGAAATCAGTACGCCCTTACCTGCGGCACTGGGGCACTGGAACAGCACGCTGTTGGCGCGGCCGCCGTCGGACTTGTCCATCAGGTAATATTCGCCGCGGTTCGGGATGATCTTGAAGGCCGGTTCTGCGGCCATGTTGTGGATTTCTTCGCTGTGTACACCGGCAGCATTGACTACGTACTTCGCTTCCACGGTACCCTTGGTCGTCTCGATGGACCAACCGGCATCCGTTTTGTTCAGACCGGTCACAGCGCATTCACGGCGCAGTTCCACGCCGTTGCGGACAGCCGTCTCGATCATCGCCAGCGCATATTCCCACGGGTTGATGATGCCCGCGCTGGGTGCCCACAGCGCCGAGGTGACCTGCTTGCTCAGGTTGGGTTCGCGCTTCCGTGCCTCGTCGCCGCTGATGATCTCCAGACCCGGCACGCCGTTTTCCACACCGCGGTGGTACAGCTTCTCCACGGTTTTGTCGTCCGTTTCATCGAACGCCAGCACCAACGAACCGTTCTGGATGTACGGCACGTCCAGTTCCTTGCACAGCTTCTGCGCCAGCTCCACGCCGCGCACATTCAGCCGGGCCATTTTGGTGCCGGGCTCCGGGTCATAGCCTGCATGGATAATGGCGCTGTTGGCACGGGTTGCCCCGGTCGCCACGTCATTCTCCTTTTCCAGTACCACTACGCTGCACTCCCGCTGAGACAGCATAAAGGCAGTGGCTGCGCCTACGACGCCGCAGCCGATAATTGCTACATCAAACATCCGGATTCCTCCTTTGATTTTCTTGGATTTTTCTTGCATGATCTCTATTGAAAGAAACAGTGGAGCAAACAGACCCTCTCAACCTTGCTGTGCTTGACAAAAGCCCTCTCAGCCTCGCTTCGCTCGTCCCCCTTTGTCACTGCGTGACATTTTCTCCACACCGTGGGGGAATCGTCCCCCGGAGGGAGCGTGTGGCCGCATTATCTTCGATAACGCTGCCGTAGGGCTGACGGAGAGGGGCACCCTGCCCCACTGTTCTCTTTTCCTGTTGGTTGGTTACAATTCTGCCCGGAGCACCGCCGCCACCGCTTCGGCCTGCGCTTCAATGACGGACCGGTCTGTGCCTTCCGCCATCACCCGCATCAGTGGTTCCGTGCCGGATGGACGCACCACCATGCGTCCGTTCCCGCCCAATGCCGCTTCGGCCGCCGAAATCGCCGCCTGTACCGCCGCATTGGTGTAAAATTTCAGTTTGCCTTCGTCCGTGACCGGCACCTGAAGCATCACCTGCGGAAACCGGGGCATAGCGCCCGCCAGTTCCGACAGTTTTTTGCCGGTGCGCCGCATCAGACTCAGCACCTGCAGTGCCGTCAGCTGACCGTCACCGGTCGTGGCAAACACCCGGAATATGATATGCCCGGATTGCTCGCCGCCCAGCGCATAACCGCCTAGCTCCATCTGCTCCGACACGAATCGGTCGCCCACCTGCGCCCGGATCAGCTGCAGATCGTTCGCCCTGCAAAATGCATCCAGTCCGAAGTTGGTCATGATCGTCCCCACTACGGTGCGGTGCGGCAATTGTCCCCGTGCGGCCAGATCCGCGGCACACATGGCCAGAATCATGTCGCCGTCCACCTCATTGCCGTTTTCATCGACGCACAGACAGCGGTCTGCGTCGCCGTCAAAGGCAATTCCGGCATCCATGCCGTGCATGATGACGTAATTCTGCAGATTTTCCAGATGCGTGGAGCCGCACCGGTCATTGATGTTCATCCCGTCGGGCGCATCCGCCAGCAAAACCGCCTCTGCACCCAATTCTGCAAACAGCAGCCCCGCCGTTTCTGCGGCGGCGCCGTTGGCGCAGTCTACTGCGATCCGAAGCCCCCTCAGGTCCCCGGAAATCGTCCGTTTCAAGGCTCCGATGTAATCCGGGATGGCGTGCGTACATCGGGTCACCCGTCCCACACCGCTTCCTACCGGTCCGGGCAGTCCCCCCGCCGGCGCTTCCACCTGCGCTTCGATCTGCGCTTCGAGTGCATCCGGCAGCTTGAAGCCGTCCTGCCCGAAGATTTTGATGCCGTTGTATTCCGCCGGATTGTGCGATGCAGACACTACAATTCCCGCATCGGCACCGTATCGTCCGGTCAGACAAGCCACCGCCGGGGTCGGCACGACACCCAGCAGCACCACATCCGCACCGGCAGAGCAGATCCCTGCCGCCAGCGCACTGCACAGCATCGAGGACGATGCCCGCGGGTCACTGCCCACCACAATTTTTTTCCGTCCTCTGCCGTCCGGCACCATCGCCGCCGCGCGTCCGATGCGCATCGCCAATTCACCGGTCAGTTCCCGGTTTGCTACGCCCCGGATGCCGTCGGTTCCGAATAATCTGCCGATTGTGATCGTCTCCTTCCGCCGCCGGAATCGTTTCAGCGGCGTTTCACAATATGCAGTGCATCCTTGTAAATATGATTTTCTGCGACAATTCCCCGCACCGATGACAGCGGGTACACCTGCGCCCCCCGTCCGATGACCGTTCCGGGGTTCAGCACACTGTTGCATCCGATTTCCGCGCCGTCTCCCAGCATCGCACCCGCTTTCTGCAGCCCGGTGGGGAAATCCCCCTCCAGGGTATGGATCACGACCGCCGTCTTGTCGCTCTTGACGTTGGAGGTCACCGCCCCCGCGCCCATGTGCGCTCCCCGTCCGAGGATGGAGTCGCCCACATAATTGAAGTGGGGCACCTGCGCCTCATCGCACAGCAATGCATTTTTCAATTCCACGGAGTTGCCCACCACCGCATTTTTCCCGACGATCACACTGCCGCGGATAAAGCAGCAATGCCGCAGTTCGGCCCCCTCATCCATAATGCACGGGCCGTCGATGCGTGCGGTCGGCGCAATTTCCGCGGATCTGGCGATCCACACGTCTTCTCCGGTCTGCTCAAACCGTGCCGGGTCCAGCGTCGGCCCCAATGCACGGATGAAATCGCCCAGCCTAGGCAATACCGCCCAGTTGTGCGCCGCCTCTGCCAGCAGCGGTGCGGCGATGGTCGCGGAAAAGTCGAACAATTCCTGCGGTGTCGTGTATTTCATGGTTGCCTCTCTTCCTGTGTGTGAAGCGTATACGGTTCTTTCATTATATCATATTGCCGAAAAGTATTCAATATTACAAACTCAATTTTATCAAAAGTACGACATTCTGCTCCGAAAAAAAATTTTTATTTTTTTTGAAAAAGGGGTTGAAATTTGGGGAATCATCGGCTATAATACATCTTGCTGATGAACGAACAGCAAAACAAAAAAACATAGCGGAATTGTGTAAAGGTAGCACGACAGACTCTGACTCTGTTTGTTGGGGTTCGAATCCCTATTCCGCTGCCAACTTACCAGTCTTACGGAAACGTGAGGCTGGTATTTTTTTGCACTCTTCCCTGCGGAATGGGGATTCGAACCCGGAGCGGGTTTGCGCCGTCGCAAAGCGTCCGGCGGACGGTTTGCAGGTGCAAGGTCCGCAGCGGCTGTGCCGCAAGGACGGAAGATGCAAGCGAAGCGCCGCAGCTTCATCCCTATTCCGCTGCCAACTTACCAGTCTTACGGAAACGTGAGGCTGGTATTTTTTTGCACTCTGCCCTGCGGAAAATAAGAAAACGGCACACAGCAAAGCCAGACGGCAGATCGCCGCCCGGAAAATCCTGCTCCATCCATATACCAAAAAATTCATCCACTCAATATTCCGCCTGCCCTTGTAATGTCCGGTCAAGTATGCTATGATACAGCAGAAATAACTCGGATTTGGAGTGTTGTTATGAAAGAATTCTGGGCTTACTTTTTGGGGCAGGGCGATACGGTGGAGTTTGAAAACTTCTCGCTTACGCACCTGCTCGCCATCCTTTCCGGCGTGCTGATGATTTACGTCATCTACCGCTTCCGCGACCGTCTCGCCCAATACCGCCACGAAGCGCGTCTGCGGCATCTGCTGGCCTTTGGGCTGATCTTCTCGGAAATGTCCTACTACTGGCGCCTGATTGCCGTTCCCTCGCTGGGCGGCAACCCGATCGACCATCTGCCCATCACCGTATGCGGCTGGGCGGTCGTCTTCTGCAGCTACATGGTGATCGGCAAATCTCAGACCCTGTTCGATATCTCGTACTTCTGGTTATTTTCCGGTTCGCTGTTCGCGCTGCTTACCCCCACCGTCATCACCTACACCGGTCCCACCCGCTTCCGCTTCTACCAGTTCTGGATGGAGCACCTGCTGGGGTATGCGGCGATCTTCTACATGATTTTCGTCCACAAGATGCGCCCCACCATCAAGTCCGCCGTCAAATCCTACGCCGCGCTGGTGGTACTGGCTGTCATTGCCTACGCCACCAACCAGATGCTTGGGCCGGGCGCCAACTACCTGTTTATGGCTCGCCCGGAATCTACCCCCTCGGTGCTGGACATCCTGCCGCCCAACTTCGCACTTCGCATTGCCGTTATGGCTGCCGTCATCACGCTGATGTTTGGGCTGGCGTATCTGCCATGGTATCTGAAGGACCGCAAAGTCCAAAAACAGCTCTCCGTTCCCGGCGCAAACTGAATTTTCCCTGACTCCTCTGCCCGCCAGCAGGGGAGTTTTTTATTGCAAAAAAGAACGACCCCGGAGTATTTCGCTCTGTGGTCGTTCTTTTTTTGTCATATACATTTCATATCATGCATATGTTTTTATATGTTTAATGATTCATTTCGCCAAGTCGTTCCATTGCTTTCTTTGCCATCGCGTGATTCACGGTGAATCCAAATATATTGTCCGCGTCAGCGTGCTTTCCCTTCTCCGTGCCCCACCACGTATAACTCTGGATCCGCATCAGCTGTGCCGCCAGACGATGATACATATCATAATTGGTGTTGGCTTCCATATAGGTCACTTTGGTGATGTCCGTACCGTTTCGTTTGTCCAGTTCCTCCGCCAGCCGCACCAGCTCCGGTACCGCCGCTGCATCCAGCTGTTCGTACAGTGCCTCCACATCCACAGAGTTCAGCGTCCCGTTCAGGTACCGGTCTACATTATATTTCGCAATCCCGTAATCGGCATTGCTCAGGGCCAATCCGCCAAAGCACACCAGTACCACCGCCAGCGACAGTGCCGATGCACTGATCTTCGGCACAAACCGGCTGATCGTTACAACGATGAACACCAGTCCGATCACCACCATGAACCACGCGGCATAGACCCGTCTGGGGGTCAGCCCGTAGGAGCCGATGTACATCACCAGCTTGGCCATAGCGGTGGCAATCAGCACCAGCGTGAACACCGCAAAAATCGTCGTCAGCACTTTCAGCAGGACATCCGCTCCCTTGCTTCGCTTCATCAGTATCAGCGTCAGCAGAATCGCACCAAGATTGATGACCGAGACGATGCACAGCTGGAAAAAGCCCTCTCTGGCATAGCCCGCATAGCTGAACCCCTCCGGTAGCACCCCGGTAAAGCCGGAAACGTAATACTTCCACTGCGACACAAAAAACAGTACATATACCACCAGCAGCGGCACCACCGCCGTCACGGCGGTCAGCATCGGGAGGATTTTTGTTCTGGCAGACAGCTGACTGCACACCTCTTCACTGAGAAAATCCGGCATCCGACGGTCCGTTGCGGACAAATACAGCCCGAACAAGTACATTCCGACGGGGATTCCCCCGATCAGACACAGCAGATTTGTAAAAATCACTTCCCAATCCAGCCGCAGGACGTTGTTCAGCAATTCCTGAAAGGCGCTGTCGTAGGACAGCAGTGCCACGACAATGGCCGTCGGGATGATGGCGATGACGATGCCACCCAGCACCTTCAGCACCGCCCCGCTCCGTCTGCGGTCGATGGAACTAATCATCCCCCGGAACAGCTGTCCCTCATCCATGGAGGAAAACGGCAGTACCAGCGCGCGCCACAGGTCTGCACCCCAGCGCCGTGCCGCGATCTGCTCCGGATCGCCTGCGGTATGGCTGACAAAATAGCACCATGCCGCAGCGCCGTATGCAAGCGTGCAGAAACAAATCAGCGGATTATAGCTGAGGATCAGCGCCGGCGACAACACCAGCGCCGACACCATCGCCGTCACCGGAAGTGTCCGGAATTTCGCCCCCCGGCATTTCAGCACAATGGCCGCACAGGCAAAGGCTGCCCACAGAAAAAGCATACTGCCCAGCGCACACAGGCATACGCTCCAACGCCAGAACAGAAAGCCCAGCCCCATACACAGCCACGCAAACACCGATTCCAGCACAGTGTAGCTGCGCTTTTCCCGTTTCGGTCGCGGTTCATACGGCGCCACGCGCTTCGGGTCCACGGGATACGGTCCGTAAGTATTCATTTGTCCTACTCCTTTCGCTCGTCCACATATTCAATGATGTCCTCCACCCGGCAGTCCAGCGCCCGGCATATCGCGTCCAGCGTGGTAAAGCGGATGGCTTTTGCCTTGTTGTTTTTCAGGATGGATAAATTGGCCAGCGTCAGCCCGACTTCCTGCGACAGCTGATTCAGCGACATTTTGCGCTTGGCCATCATCACATCCAGATTGATCCGGATCATATCCGTCCTCCTGTCAAATGGTCAGATCGTTTTCGTTTTTGATTTCCGTTGCCTCGGCAATGACGTTTTTCGTGACCCGGAGACACAACCCCAGAAACAACGCCAGAAACGACACTAGCCACGACAGCGTGAAATAATACCCCAGACACCCGAACAGCACGCACAGCACCATACAGCACCACGACACGCCCCGGATGCGCGCCACGCTTTTCAGCGTGAACACAAGCCCCTTTTTCACCCGCTGCAGCAGGTCGAACAGCAGTACATCCGCCGTCAGAAACGTGATGACCACCAGATAAGCCTCCGCCATCACCAAGCCCCGGCCAAACGACGTGATCGTGTCCCGCGGGCCGATGTTGTCGGGCAAAGCAATGAGCATGGGCACCAGCCCCGGCAGGATGAACAGCCCCACAATGCACACGGCGAAAAACAGCACCGCGATCCCGATGGAAATGTGCAGCGAGGTCCGGTTGGAAATTTTCGGCATATCAAACTCCTCCTTTTTGTTGATGGATGTTATCCGATGGATTTATCATACATCGGATATTCTTGTTTGTCAATAAATATTTATCGTTTTTCGATAAATATAGTTTTTACTCGGAGACAAGGATGCCAACTTAAGAATTTTATCTGGTCCGTCGAGGATGCTAGCCCCTACAGATCCGTTCGTAGGAACTGACCCTCCCGGACGGTCAAAGGCTGACATTGACCGTATTCCCCTCGGAGAACGGTACCGGATTTTATGCAGACCGTATTTTCTTCCCGATTTTCCCGCCTGCCCTTTACAATTGCTAATCTTTATACTATAATATAGGAAATTGTACCCTGATTTCTGCCGAAAGTGAGGTTTTTATCATGACTCTGATTCCTTTCAAACAACAGCTGGATTTTCTGGATTGGGAATTCGGTGTCTTTTTTCATTTTGGCATCCGCTCCTTTAACCCCGGCCGCCGGGATTGGGACGGTGTAGAAATGTCGCCGGAAACGTTCTGCCCCGATGCGCTCGATTGCGAGCAATGGATCCGCACCATCAAGGAAGCCGGTGCGACCTACGCCATCATGACCGCCAAGCATCACGACGGCTTCGCACTGTGGCCGTCGAAATATTCCCGCTACAGCGTCGCCGACACCCCGTGGAAGGACGGCAAGGGCGACGTCGTGCAGGAGTTTGTGGACGCCTGCCGCAAATACGGGATCAAAGTGGGTCTGTACTATTCTCCCGCACAATGGGGCAGCCGTTCCATTCCCTTTGAAAACGCCAAGGCTTATGACGACTATTTCATCGGGCAGCTGGGCGAACTGCTGACCAACTACGGCAAAATCGACTACCTGTGGTTCGACGGGTGTGGCTCCGAGGGACACGAATTTGACCGCGAACGCATCGTCGCGGAGATTCTGCGGATGCAACCGGACATCCTCACGTTTGGCAACCCGAAATGGATCGCCGGCATCCGCTGGGTCGGCAACGAGGACGGCTATGCTTCGCTGAACAATCCGCTGGTCGTGTCGAACACGGATTACTCCGAACTGTCCACCGAAATGCAGACGCTGGACAATGCTATGTGTCTGCCCAGTGAGTGCGACTGCAAGATCCGGAACACATGGTTCTACGACCTCAACGAGCACACGCTGAAAAGCGTGGACGAGCTGTTCGGAATGTACGAAATGTCCGTGGGCCACGGCTCCAATTTCCTGCTGAACATCGGTCCGGACAACCACGGTCTGCTCCCGGCGGCCGATGCCGCCCGTCTGCTGGAACTGGGCGAGCGCATCCGGGCAAATTACGGCACCCCGCTGGATTTTTCCGCCCCGGAAAAGGACGGCGACACCTATACCATCGTCCCGAACGTCGACTGGAAGGCATGGGACCGGGCCTCCGACCCGGCCAACCTGTCCAACTGCGTCATGCTGAAAGAGGACCTGACCCACGGGCAATCCGTCACCTCGTTCCGTATTTATGCGTACCTGCCCCGCTACCGGAAAAAGAAGATTCTGGTATTTGAGGGACGCACCATCGGTCACAAGGTCTATTGCCGCTTCATTGCGCTCCGCTGTTCCAAGTACGAAATCGAAATCACCGGTCACAACGGGGATTATACGATTACGGACATTCAGGCGTTCTATGTGAAATAAAGGTGGATCATTATGTCTGAAAATACGTTAAAACAGATCATCGACACATTTGACCGTTACGACGATTATCTGACCCCCAAGCTGGACCGGGACATCGAGGAATACCGCAAAGGACAGTTTGTCCTGCGCTTCGTCGCCCCCGACAACACCCCGGCAGAGGATGTCCACGTCTCCGTCCGCCAGCTGGACCATGAATTTAAGTTCGGCTGCACCCTGTTCCATCTGGATCAGTTCCCGGATGACGAACGCCGCCAACTGTACCGGGACAAGTTCCGGCAGGTATTCAACTATGCTGTTGTCCCGCTGTACTGGGATACACTGGAACCGGAGCAGGGCAAGCCCCGCTTTGAAAAGGATTCCGTCCATGTGGACCGCCGGCCGCCGCTGGACCTCATCATGGAATATTGCACCGGGCACAACATCCGCATGAAAGGCCACTGTCTCGTATACAACTCCTTTCAGCCGCGCTGGATCTCGCAAAACAACCGGGAAATCAAAATCCAGATCGACCGCCGCCTGAAAGCCATTGCGGACCGCTATGGGGATGCATTTGAGGATGCCGACGTCATCAACGAAATGCTCACCATCTACAAAAACTGCTACCCCGGCAACGGTGCCCGCAACCTGCAGATCACCGACGAGCGCGACCACGAGCGCTGGTGCTTCGACTTGTGCCGCCACCATTTCCCCCACACCCGCCTGTTCTGGAATGAGGGCATTCACGAAACCTTTGGCAGCTCCTACAAGGGCCACCGCAGCTTTTATTATATGACCATCGAGAAAATGCTGCGCGAGGGTGTCCCGGTGGAAGGCATCGGAATGCAGTACCACGCCTACACCACCAAGGAAAACGCCGCGCAGGAACTGAGCCGCTGCTGTCATCCCCTGCGTCTGCTGGATGTGTTTGAATGCTACGGCGAATTTGGTCTGCCCATCCACATTTCCGAAACGTCCATTCCGTCGTTTACCAACGAACCGGACGATGAAGCCCTGCAGGCCGAGCTGACGAAGCGGCTGATGAAGCTGTGGTTCGGACGCAAGCACTGCGACTCCATCGTGTGGTGGAATCTGGCCGATAACACCGCATATCACACCGAAAATCAGTTCCATGCCGGTCTGCTCCGGGAGGATTGCTCCGAAAAACCGGCTTATCAGATCATGGACCAGCTCATCAACCGGGAATGGCATACGGAATTGGAGCGGAACTGCGGCCGGGAACTGCGCTTCTCCGGTTTCTACGGCAATTATGAAGTCACCGTCACCGCCAACGGACGCACCTCTGTTCACACCGTCCGTCTGTGCCGCGATACCACCGGTTACGACAACAACCGGTGCGATTTCCGGGCTGTGACGCTGACGGTTTAATGCTCCCTGTCCGCAATACAGTCAACTGAAGGATTTTACAGTGGAGATTGGCTGAGGAATCCCTCCACCATGTTCTGACGAAGATGGTCCCCCTCCCTTTAGGCAAGGGAGGGTTTGACGGGTAGATCGTCTTACTGACAGACCAAAAGTCAAGCGAGAGGAATTCTCCGTTATGCCAAGGTCCCCCTTGCCTCTCCCTCCGGGAGAGGTGGCAGCCCGTAGGGCTGACGGAGAGGGCTTGCTTAAGTGAACCGCATTGCCTCCGGGACCCGTACCGACAAGCACACCGACGAGACGGAGAGGGCTTGCAGTCTTGCTCGTCCTCAAGTTCACAACTTCCCCGAAAGGAGTTTTATTCACCATGAAACTCGCAACCACTACCGGCGATTTTGCGACTTACACAGACACTCAATTCGACGCACTGCAGTACATCCACGATGCCGGGTTCCGCTGCGCCGATTACAGCTTCGGCATGGACTACAAAAACCGCACCGGTGTCTTTGCGCCGGATTGGCTGGACTACATCGACCGCCTGAAAGCCCACGCTGATGCGCTGGGAATGACGTTCGTCCAGTCCCATGCCCCGATGGGGATGCCGTACGGTATGCCGCTGGCCCGGAAATCCATGCTGCCGCAGTTCATCGAGGACAACAAGCGGTGCATCGAAGCCTGTGCCCTGCTGGGCATTCCCTCGGTCGTCGTCCATTCCGGCTACCGCCGGGGCTTGTCCCGCGAAGAAAACATCGCGGAAAACAAGGCATTTTATCTGGAACTGCTGCACTTTGCCGAGGACTTCGGGGTCGAGGTGCTGACGGAAAACTTCAATAAAATGTCCGTGGAGGGGGTGTATTGGATCGACAACGCACCCGACCTGCTCGCTCTGCTGGATGCCGTGGATCATCCGTTGTTCCACGTCTGCTGGGACATCGGTCACGCCAATATGCAGGATATGCCGCAGGACGAAGCCTTGCGTCTGCTGGGGCCGCACGTCCGCGCATTGCACATTCAGGACAACATGGGGCAGCAGGATACGCACACCGCACCTTTTTTCGGCTCGGTCAGCATGGATGCCGTGATGCATGGTCTGCTGGACATCGGCTACAAGGGCGCATTTACCTTCGAAGCCAACGGGATCCTCTCCGGCCCCGCCGTGCGCCGCCCCTTTGAAAAAGACGATCGTCTGCAGCGCGCACCCTTGGGGCTGCGCATCGAAGCAGAAAAATTCATGTATCAGATCGGCCGTTACGTGCTGGATGCCTACGGTCTGCTGGAAGAATGAATCACGGCCACTGCACCGGAATATGACAATATCCGACAACAATACATCATAAACATATAAAATCATATTATAACATTTTATGATTTTATCGATATTTTCTTATATGGAGGAATATCCGCATGGAAATCAAAGCCACATCCACCTACGATCTGAAAGCCTGCACCGCGCTGATTCGTTCCGCACTTGGTACACGCGCCCCGCTCAACATCGTACTGTTTTCGCTGCTCACCGTACTGTCGCTGGTCTGCGGGTTCGTAATGGACAGCACCATATGGTTCGGATTGTTCCCGATTACGCTGTTTGGTCTGCTCATGACCATTTTTCAATTTGTGATCCTGCCCCGCACCACCTATCAGCAACAGGGCGACATGAAAGACGCCACCACCTATTTTCTGTTCACCGATGATCTGGTGCAGACCTATGTGAAGACGCCCACCTACGAAGGACGCAGTAAAATGCTGTATGCCCATTTCGTGAAGGTACGCGAGACCAAAGACTACCTGTTCCTGTACCGGAGCAATCATCAGGCTTTCATCATCGACAAGTCTTCGCTGGCTCCCGGCGACCTGCCTGTGCTGCGCAACCGGCTCCGCGCTGCGAACATCTACGCCTGCCAGCTGCGCAACGACTGAATATTTTTCCCTTCACGGAGCTGCTTGCCCGGATGCAGTGCGGCTCCGTTTTTATTTACGTTCTTTTGTCAAAAAAGTAACAATTTCCTCTTGCATTCTTAGGGGTTATGTGTTAAAATATTGTCAGTTTCTCAAAACTAATACATCCAAAGGAGAATGAGTTATTATGGCACGTTTTACCCTCCCCCGCGATCTGTACCACGGTAAGGGCGCACTGGAAGCACTGAAGGGTCTGAAGGGCACCCGCGCAATGGTTTGCGTCGGCGGCGGTTCCATGAAGCGTTTCGGTTTTCTGGATAAGGTCGTTTCCTATCTGAAGGAAGCCAACATGGAAGTAGAAGTATTCGAAGGCATCGAGCCCGATCCTTCCGTTGACACCGTAATGCGCGGTGCAGAAGCCATGGCGAAGTTCCAGCCCGACTGGATCGTTGCCATCGGCGGCGGCTCTCCCATTGACGCTGCAAAGGCCATGTGGATCAAGTACGAGTACCCGGAGATCACCTTTGAGGAAATGTGCGTCGTGTTCGGCATTCCGGAGCTGCGCAAGAAGGCCCGCTTCTGCGCCATCCCCTCCACCTCCGGTACCGCTACCGAAGTGACCGCATTCTCCGTCATCACCGACTACAAGAAGGGCATCAAGTACCCGCTGGCCGACTTCGAGATCACGCCCGACGTGGCCATTGTTGACCCCGATCTGGCCGAGACCATGCCCAAGAAGCTGACCGCTCACACCGGTATGGACGCCATGACCCACGCCGTGGAAGCTTACGTTTCCACCGCCAACTGCCAGTTCACCGACCCGCTGGCCATCTTCGCCATCAAGATGATCCAGAGCGATCTGGTGGATTCCTACAACGGCGACATGACCAAGCGCGCCAATATGCACAACGCACAGTGCCTGGCCGGCATGGCCTTCTCCAACGCACTGCTGGGTATCGTCCACTCCATGGCCCACAAGACCGGTGCCATCTTTGAGGATCTGGGCGCACACATCATCCACGGTGCTGCCAACGCCATGTACCTGCCCAAGGTCATCGCATTCAACGCCAAGGATGCTACCGCCAAGAAGCGCTACGGTGAAATCGCCGATTACATGAACCTCGGCGGTGCCAATGACGACGAGAAGGTCGCCAACCTGATCGCATACCTGCGCGGCATGAACGATGCCCTGAACATCCCGCAGTGCATCAAGAACTACGGTGCGGACAGTTATCCCTGCGCACAGGGCTTCGTACCGGAGGATGTGTTCCTGGCCCGCCTGCCCGAAATCGCCAAGAATGCCGTGGCCGATGCCTGCACCGGTTCCAATCCCCGCCAGCCCTCCGTGGAGGAGATGGAAAAGCTGCTGAAGTGCTGCTACTACGACACCGAAGTGGATTTCTGATCTGACAGCCTCACATGAATTGCAAAATGCTTCCCTGCCATTGCGGGGAAGCATTTTTTATGCGCGTTTTATTGTTTAATCTTGCTTTAAGGCATATTCTGTGCTATACTGTACAGGACAGGATTCTCATCTCAGGCGGCACAGCCGCCTCCATTGCATTGGCCGCAAGGCAGATATTTCACCGCAAAGGATACCACCGGCATCCTTTGCCATGGGAGGTTTTATTATGGATACCATCAAAATCAACAAGCACAACAGCCGGATGGTCGCGCACCGCGGTCTCAGCGGGCTGGAACCGGAAAACACCATGGCTGCATTCATTGCTGCCGCAAACCGCGATTATTTCGGCATCGAAACCGACGTCCACGTCACCGCCGACGGGCATTTCGTGGTCATCCATGACGATGACACCGGCCGCGTCTCTGACGAAAAACTGTCGGTGGAACAGTCCACGCTGGCGCGTCTGCAGCTGGTGCAGCTGAACGACCGCAGCGGGCACCCCCGCTCCGATCTGCGGATCCCGACGCTGGCCGAGTACCTGCAGGTATGCGCCCGGTACGGCAAGGTTGCCGTGCTGGAGCTGAAAAATGCATTCACCCGCGAGCACATTGAGAAAATGCTGGAGATCGTCCGGGCAAACATTGCGGACGATCTCATGATCTATATTTCGTTCGACTACAATAATATGAAGATCCTGCGTGAGCTGCTGCCGGAAGCCACGCTGCAGTTTCTGACCGCTGACCACGTAGACGATGCGATGATCGAAAAATTGAAAGCGTACCGTCTGGACCTCGACATTTATTTTTCCCGGCTGACTGAAGAAAATATTGCACTGCTCCACGCCAACGGCATCCGGATCAACTGCTGGACCGCCGATGACCCCGTACGCGCCCAGCGCCGCGCCGAGTGGGGCGTGGACTTCATCACCAGCAACATTTTGCAATAAAGGGGGATGCCTATGAAACGACACCGCTGTCTGTATCTGCTGACTGCGCTTTTGCTGACCGTGGTGCTGTGTCTGTCGCCGCTGAACGTGTTCGCGGCCGATGCTCCACCTGTGGCGGAATCGTCCGCACCGGCGCAGATCCTCCACGAGGGCACCTGCGGCGAGGATATGAAATGGATGCTGGATGCCGACGGCACCTTCACGCTGTCGGGTACCGGTCATATGCTTCACTACACCGGCCCCGGCTCCGGCGACGCGCCGTGGCTGAAATACCACGATCAGATCCGCGCCGTGGTCATCGGAGAGGGCGTGACCGGCATCGGCAACTATGCCTTTTTCGGCTGTGAAAACCTGCAAAGCGTTTTGCTGCCGCAGAGCCTCAATGCCATCTGCAATTATGCTTTTTTCGGCTGCACCAGCCTGAAGGAAATCATCTTTCCAGACCGTCTGCAGGCCATCCGGGACTACGCTTTTGCCGGATGCGGGCTGGAATCCGTGACGCTTCCGGCCTCGCTGACGGAGCTGGGGCGATCTGCATTCCGCAGCAACACCGCTCTGCGTACCGCCATGCTGATGGGGGTACTGGAACACATCTCCGATGCGTTCGATTATTGCAGTGCGCTGACAGACGTATATCTGTCGTCTGCCGTCAGATACATCGCCTCCTTTGACGGATGCAAAAGCCTGCGCAACGTGTATTACACCGGCACCACCACCCAGTGGTACGAAATCAAGCTGCCCATCGACAACAGCGACCCGCTGCACAAGGCAAAAATCACCTTCCGCTACCGGCTGCCGTCGGATATCATCGACTCCTCCGGCATCTCTGCCGCATTTTACACCACCGTACCGTTCACAGCCCTGCGGACGGGGGAGCGGCGGGATCTGCTGGTGCGCCTGTACAAGGACGGCACCCTGCTGCTCCCGTCGGACGAATTGCTGCTGAACACCCTCAGTCCGGGCATCGTCGCACATGAAACCCGCCCGGACGGCTGGCAGTTTACTTTTGAAGCCGATCTCGATACCTGGCCCGATGTGGAATTTTACATTCCCGGCACCTATTTCACGACAAGCAACGGCTTTTACATCCACAACGGCACACACACATTCCATTGCGGCGATCCGTGGATACCGGAATCCACCCGCAGCACCCTGCAGATGGACAATTTCCGCTGCGAGACATCCGGACTCTCTGAACACACCATCCGTTTTGATGCATACAATACGGCGTACTCGTGGGGTGTGATCATCACCGACAGCGGTGTGAGCAGCCCGGAAATTCTGCCTGTGCCGTCCAAAATCAACGACGGCTCTGACATCATCGTGGATGGTCAGCGATACATGGCAGTACATACCGATGCATCCGCCTCCGCCACCGGAATTCCCGTTCAGCTGTCGCTTCTGGGCGGAACGCAAATGGTGACGTATACCGCCGATGGTGCCGACTCCCCGTATCCGGCACTGTTGACCGCCATTCATATTTTTACGCGGTGGGCCATCGCCGAAGCCGGTATTGACCTTTCCGGCGAGGAACTGCAGGCGGTTTCCCTTTCCATGATGAATTGGGTGCTGGATGCACACATCCGCGAAACCGCCGGGCAATACGGACAGCGTCTGCACACGCTGCTGTCCGACGGTTCCACGACGCACGACCTGCTTGGCGAGGTGTACGCTCTGTACATGGATCTTGGGGTGGATGTCCGCGCTGCCCTGCGTCTGGGGCTGGTCGAACAACGACCGGGGCTGGCATCGCAGACCCTTGCACTGCCTGCTGCAGCGCCTTCCGCCGACGCACTGGCGGCGGCACTGATCCGGGATCCGGAACTGAACTGGCCTGCCATGGACTACGCTTTTAACCTGCACCGGGGCAGCACGTGCATTTCCGTCGGTCCGCACACGACCGATGCACTGGAGGTCATGGGTAATGCGCTCCGGATCACCTCTGACCGTCCCTTTGACCGCTTCACAACGCTGGAGTCCGTTCCGTCCGTACCGGCCACCGGGCTGTCCGATGCCTTGACCAATGGACTGACGGACAGTGTGCTGTACACCGTCCGTCTCCGCATCCGCGGCGAAGAATACAACCCTGCCACTGCCTTTGAACTGCCGCACCGTACCCTGCGGGTGGTGCTGGAACTGCCGGAGTCGCTGATGGGCCGTTCCTGCGCCATTTACCGCATCAACGACGACGGTACCCGCACCTTCGTCCACGCCGACATTCACGGGCGCACCGCCGCCTTTGAGACGGACTGCACCGGTACCTATCTGGTCGGTGCGCTGACGTCGGAGCATTCCATGCCGGATGTGCTGATCGTGGTACTGGCTGTGCTGCTGGGGATTTCTTTCCTGTTTTACCGCAAAAAATACCCCCGAATCAAAGAAAATGAGGACGAATAAACCATGAATGCCAATCCCTGCTGTATTTCCTGCCTGCTGACCAAATACGAGAAGCAGGCCCGCCCGTTCCCGGACGACGACACCAAGCGGACGTATCTGAACCGCCTGCTGAAGCTGTTGTATGAGGAGGGTGCCGTCCGTTCCGCGCCGGAGCTGTCCTGCCGGATGGACGCCATCTACCGGGCATATTACCCCGTATTGGTGGATTACGAGCCCATCAAACACCGCTACAATCAATATATGCTGTCCAAAGAAACACTGGTCGAGTCCCGTATCCACCGGGATCCCGACCCGCTGGCCGCCTGTGTGCGCTACGTGTGCGCCGGGAATTACATTGATTTCGGTGCCAACAACGTCGTGGACGACCGCCTGCTCGATCAGCTTCTGGACAAAGCTGCGCACGAAACGGTGGATCCCACGGCGCTGGCGATGCTGAAACAGGACCTGTCCGATGGCAAAACGCTGGTGTATCTGACCGACAATTGCGGCGAGATCGTCATGGACAAGCTGTTCGTGCGTTGCATCCGGGCGCAATATCCCCATCTGGACGTCACGGTGATCGTCCGCGGTGGCCCCGCCCTCAACGATGCCACGATGGTGGATGCTGAGGAGGTCGGTATGACCGCCGAAGCCCGCTGTATGGGCAACGGTGCCGCTTTGCCGGGCACCATCCTGTCCGCCGTCAATACAGAAACGCTGGCGCTGCTCCGCCGGGCCGATGTCATCATCGCCAAGGGGCAGGGCAATTTCGAAAGCCTGTTCGGTGAGGGGCTGAACCCATATTTTCTGTTTCTGTGCAAGTGCGATCTGTTCGTCCGCCGCTTTGGCATGGAAAAATACGCTTCCGTCTTTGCCAGAGAGGATCATATTACCATTCATTGCTGAAAAAATCCATTACAAGACATGACGGTAAAATAATATACAAATGCGATGGCAGGTCTTTAGCCCTCTCCGTCAAAAATCAGAGATTTTTGCCACCTCTCCCGGAGGGAGAGGCAAGTAGGCTCACCTAAAATTACGGGCAAACCCCTCGGCTCCCCCTTCGGGGGAGCTGGCAGCCCGCAGGGCTGACTGAGAGGGCCAAC
>JAFTRF010000273.1 GCA_017462405.1 Clostridia bacterium
AGCTCATCATCAGCCACCATCCGGTGATTTTTGATCCGCTGAAATCTTTGCCGCATCATCATCCGGTATATATGCTGGCAGCGCATCATATGAGTGCCATCTGTGCGCATACCAATCTGGATATGGCAGAGCGGGGCGTCAATACTGCGCTGGCAGAAGTGCTGGAACTGCAGGAAACAACCGGCATCGAAAAATACGGCGATTGTGATGAAGCGTGCATGGGAACGCTGCCGGTCCCCATGGCACCTGCCGCATTTGCCGCATATGTACGGGATCGTCTGCGCTGCGGCAGTGTTTCGTTGGTGTCCGGTGCCCGTCCGGTCCGGAACGTCGCCGTGTGCAGCGGCGCAGGAGGCAGTTTGCTGTATGCGGCCATCCGGGCAGGGGCAGATGCTTTCGTGACCGGGGAAGCCAAGCACAAGCATCTGCTGGAAGCACAGGCCGCCGGGCTGACGCTGGTCGCGGCGGGCCATTACCACACGGAAACCGTTGTGCTGCCGGTCCTGCGCGAGCTGCTTGCGGCACAATTCCCGCAGGTGATCTTTGAAATTGCAGAGAGCAATACATCGCCGGCGGAATCTGTATAATTCTGTATTTTGAAAGCGAAGTGAATGATTATGGCGTTTGACGGCGCATTTTTGCATCGTGTATGCAATGAACTGGAAACAGCAGTTGGCTGCAAGGTTGACAAGGTTTGTCAACCGGCCAAAGATGAGCTGGTACTGATCCTGCGCGGGAAAAGCTTCAATGGCAGATTGCTGCTGTCAGCCAATGCCAACAGCCCCCGTGTGCATTTTACCGGCGACGCACCGGAAAATCCGATGACCCCGCCGATGTTCTGTATGCTGCTGCGGAAGCGGCTGTGCGGTGGTCGGCTGACCGCCGTCCGTCAGCCCGGACTGGAGCGGGTTGTGCTGCTGGATTTTTCCTGCATCAATGAACTGGGCGATGCCGTGATTTACACTATGGCCGTGGAGATCATGGGCCGTTACAGCAATATTATTTTGTCCGCCGACGGCAAGATTGTGGATGCCATCAAGCGGGTAGATGCCTCGATGACCTCTGAGCGGCTGGTACTGCCGGGAATGGATTACGAACTGCCGCCTGCGCAGGATAAACTGAATCTGCTGGAAACCGACAGCATCACCCTGTGCAACCGGATTGCAGGGGAGAAACCTGCGTTGCTGCATAAGGCCATTCTGAAATCTCTGCAGGGCGTGTCGCCGGTGGTTTGCCGGGAACTGCAGACCGAGGCTTGCGGCGGGGCAGAGGTATACAACAATGAACTGACTCCGGCCCAGATCCGCGGACTGGTGGATGCACTGGATCGTCTGCGGGAACGGATCCATACGAACGATCCGGTTTATATGCTGTCGGATGATACCGGCAAGCCATTTGATTTTACATTCTGGCCGGTACAGCAGTACGGCAATGGTGCCGTATTGACGGAATATGCAGCACCGTCCATGCTGCTGGATGCCTATTACAGCCGCCGGGCGAAAATGGAGCGGATGCGCACTCGTGCCCACGATCTGACGCATACGGTGAGCAATGCCATCGATAAGTTGAGCCGTAAAATCAATCTGCAGCGGAGCGAACTGGAGAACTGCGCCCAGCGGGAAGAACTGCGTATCTGTGCAGACCTGCTCAATGCGAACCTCTACCGGCTGAAGGGCGGCGAAAGCGAAGCGGTGCTGGAAAACTACTACGAGGACGGCTGTCCGCTCAAGCATATTCCACTGGACCCGGCACTGTCGCCCAGCCGCAATGCACAGAAATATTACAAAGAATACCGCAAGGCTCAGACGGCCGAGCAGATGCTGACGGAGCAGATCCGTCAGGCTGCCGGAGAACTGGCCTATCTGGAAACGGTTGCGGACGCACTGACGCGGGCAGAAAACGAACGGGAACTGAATGAGATCCGGCAGGAACTGATGGAGCAGGGCTATGTCCGGAAAAGTACCGACCGGAAGAAACCGGCACCGTTGCTGAAAGCCCGCAGTTTCCGTACGACCGATGGCTTTACGGTGCTGCTGGGACGCAATAACCGGGAAAACGATCAGCTGACGCTGAAACAGGCTTCCAACAACGACCTGTGGTTCCATGTAAAAAACATGCCCGGATCGCACACCATTCTGGTTACGGAAGGGCGTACGCCCTCCGACCAGGCGATCACCGAAGCGGCCATACTGGCTGCATATCACAGCAAGGCGGCTGCCTCCGCACAGGTGCCGGTGGACTATGCACAGGTGCGGCACGTCCACAAGCCACAGGGGGCCAAGCCCGGCATGGTGATTTATGACCATTATGCGACGGCCTATGTGACCCCGGACGAAAAACTGGCGGAGCGCCTGTCTGCTGAAACGAAAGCGGGGAAAGACGCATGAGGAAAATTCAGATCGCCCGGATCGTATTGTGGAGCATCGGCGCGCTGCTGATGCTGGATGGTGTGGCCTGTGCCATACTGGAAGGTGCCGGAATCGGTGTATACGTCGCTGTGGCACTGGGGCTTCTGATGATCCTGTACGGATGCTTTTTGCCCAGATTGAAAGGAGCACGGAAAATGCATATTGCCGCACTTTGCCTCTGCCTGATGCTTCTCATTCCCGCAGTAAGCCTTGCGGCATACGGACACCGGGATACGGCCGATTACGACGAGCAGGTGCTGATCGTACTTGGCGCCGGTCTGCACGACAATGCGCCGTCCAGTACGCTGGCGGAACGGTTGGAGCAAGCCTGTATCTATTATCAGAAGAATCCCGATGTCATCATTATTGTGTCCGGCGGATTGGGCAGCGATACGCAGATGTCTGAAGCAGCGGCGATGACCGCATACCTGACCGCACGCGGAGTGCCGGCCTCGTCCATCCTGCAGGAAGATCGCTCCACGGATACCATCGAGAACTTCCGGTATTCCGCCGAATTGATGCGTCAGCAAGGGCTGAACGGCGATTCGGTCGTATTCATCACCAGTGGTTTTCATGTGTTCCGTGCGGAACTGTGTGCGCGGCAGGCAGGCTTGAATCCGAGCCACATCGGCGCACCGGTGAAACTTCACACTATCCCAACCAATTACCTCCGGGAAGTGCTGGCATTGGTCAAATACTGGGTGCTGGAATCGTAATACCGCGTGTTGCCGCTTTGTGCCGACGCACAAAGCGGTTTTTTGCCTGAAGAACAGCGGAAATACTTGCCCCGGACGGAAAATTATGATATAATACACATTACAGCATTTCCGGACACGGCGCATCTTTGGCGCATTATGAGACATACTACATCCATACTTTGATCAATGACAGAGGAGGATGCTTTATGTCCGGGATATATGTGCAAGATAATCCTGAAAATGAGAATAATCCCGATTCTGAGCGCAATGCAGCCGCGAAAGAAGCTGCCGCAGATGCTGGTTTTATTACCGCCAAAGGGGAGTTTACCATCCATTGTCTGACCATTATCGGCCAGATCGAAGGGCATTACGAACTGCCGCCGCAGAACAAAGCGACCAAGTACGAACACGTTCTGCCTCAGTTGTTCGCTGTCGAGCAGACACCTGAAATTGACGGCCTGCTGATTCTGCTGAACACTGTAGGCGGTGATGTAGAGGCCGGGCTGGCGCTGGCCGAGTTGATTTCCGGCATGAAAAAGCCCACGGTTTCGTTGGTGCTGGGCGGCGGACACTCCATCGGAGTGCCACTGGCGGTATCCGCGCAGAAATCTTTTATTGCGCCCAGCGCATCCATGACGCTCCATCCGGTGCGGATGAACGGCCTGCTGGTCGGCGTGCCGCAGACGCTGACCTATTTTGAAAAAATGCAGGATCGCATCAGCGCGTTTGTTTCCCGCAATGCCCGTATTTCACCGGAACGCTTTGAACAGCTGTGCATGAATACCGGCGAGCTGGTGACCGATGTTGGCACCATTCTGGACGGACCAGCGGCGGTGCAGGAGGGGCTTATTGATGAACTGGGTTCATTGTCCGATGCCATCGCCTGCCTCGAAGACCTGATCCGCCGGAACCGTTCGTAAGCAATTTATCCCCCCGCTGTTGCGGGTGGATTACATATCATTTTACTACTACATACAGAAAGAAGGGGATGTTTGTGGCAACGCAAAAATCAGGCACAAACACCGGCAAAAAGAAGTCCGCAACAACCGATTCCGCCAAGCGTCCGGCAAGCAAGAAAAGCACCTCCTCCGGCGCAGGTACATCCAAAAAAACTGGCAAAACCTACCGTGCCCAGAAAGGGCATCGTACCCCAGCCAATGCCAAGGTTTCGCCTCAGAAAAGACAGCGTGTCGCACTGATTCTGTTTGTTTCGGCGCTGTGTCTGCTGTTCATCACCATCATTCCCGGCGAAAGCCTGTGGCGGCTGCTGCACAATCTGCTTCTGGGCTCGTTCGGTCCCGTTGCGTACCTGTGGCCGGTACTGCTGCTGTACATCGCACTTTCGATTGCATTTGAAAAATCCATCCGCCATGTGAAGGGAAAACTGTATCTGAGTGCTGCGTTTGTATGCATCTGCTCGGTACTGTATTTTCTGTTTGGCGGTTTTCTGACGGACGGATCATTTTTCCACCAGCTGGGGCAGCTGTTTACGCAGGGGCACAGCAGCAACGGCCCTGGCCTGATCAGCGGTCTGATCGGCATTCCGTTCGTCAAGCTGATGGGCATGACCGGTGCCAAGATCCTTGCCGTGCTGATGGCATTTCTGGTGCTGATGCTGCTGACCGGAACCGGTCTGGCACAGCTGATCCGCTGGATCGCTGCCCCGGCGCGGGTCGTCAAGGACAAGACGGTTGTTCTGATCGAAGATGCCGCAGCTGCCGCCCGTCAGAGCCGGAACCGGGAATCCATTGATATTCCGCTGAATGACGAAGAGGAGTTCCGTGCCGAAGAACAGCGGCACCACAACGAGACATTCCAGCGGCTGATGGATGGCGGGACCGGAACCACTGCGCGTGAATCGTCCCGCAAGAAAAAAGCGCTGCCCGCACCGGCTTCTGAGCCGGAGGTGGAACTGCCGCCGCTCCACTCCGGCAATACTGCTGCGGATTTTCCGGAGGAACCGGAATGGGTTTCGGAACCGGAAATGCCCGATGAGGATATGTCGGACATTCTTGATACCATCCGCCAGCTGGAAAATCCCGAACCTGTCCGGAAAGAACATAAAACCGACCCTGCAGCGCAGACGGATAAGCCCGCACCTGCACCTGCAAGCGATTCTCCGGCGCCGCCTGCAGAAACCGAGCCGCTGAAACTGCTCCCCATACCGGAGCAGCAGTATCATTTTCCACCGGTCACGCTGCTGGAAGAAGATAAATCGGCGGCATCCACGGCAGACAATACGGCTGCATTGCAGGCAACCGGTGATCGTCTGATTGCGACCCTCAAAAGCTTTGGCGTTTCGGCCAGCATTCTGAACATCAGCAAAGGCCCCACCGTGACCCGTTACGAGCTGCAGCCGGCAGCTGGTGTGAAAATCAGCCGGATTACCAATCTCGCCGATGATATCGCTTTGAATCTGGCTGCGGGCGGGGTGCGTATCGAAGCACCGATTCCCAACAAGGCCGCCATCGGCATTGAAGTACCGAACCGTAAGACCAGTATCGTCCGTCTTCGCGGGCTGGTGGATTCGCCGGTATTTGCCGAAGCTGGCAGCCGTCTGACCGTTGCGCTAGGCAAAGACATCGCCGGCAATATCATGTTGGCGGATCTGGCCAAAATGCCGCACCTGCTGATTGCTGGTTCGACCGGTTCCGGTAAGTCGGTGTGTATCAATACTATGATCGTCAGTCTGCTGTACAAATCGACCCCGGATGAAGTGCGCTTCCTGATGATCGACCCCAAGGTGGTTGACTTGGGTGTGTACAACGGCATTCCACACTTGCTGGTACCGGTCGTGACCGACCCGCGTAAAGCAGCCGGCGCACTGAACTGGGCCGTGGGTGAGATGCTCAGTCGTTACAAAACCTTTGCCGCCACCGGTGTGCGCGATCTGGCTTCCTACAACCATTATGTGGAACAGAAAAAGGAAGAAGACCCGGCATCGGATCTGAAGCCCATGCCGCAGATTGTGATTATCGTCGATGAGCTGGCCGACCTGATGATGGCGGCACCCAACGAAGTAGAAGATGCTATCTGCCGTCTGGCACAGATGGCTCGCGCCGCCGGTATGCATCTGGTGATTGCAACGCAGCGTCCTTCCGTGGATGTCATCACCGGTGTGATCAAGGCCAATGTGCCCAGCCGGATTGCGTTTGCTGTGTCGTCGCAGGTGGACTCCAGAACCATTCTGGATGCCGCAGGTGCCGAAAAGCTGCTGGGCCGTGGTGATATGCTGTTCGCGCCTATTGGCAGCAACAAGCCCACCCGTGTGCAGGGCTGCTTCGTCAGCGAAAGCGAAATTGAGCAGATCGTGGACTTCATCAAACAATCCGCTGCTTGCGAATACGACCACAATGTTGCCAATGAAATTGAGCGCCGCGCGGTACCCGAAAAGAACGGGCGCGACGGGGATGAGAATACGACCGAGGACGACACCGATCCGATGCTGGATGAAGCCGTACGCTGTGTCAGCGAAGCAGGACAGGCTTCCACCTCGCTGCTGCAGCGAAAACTGCGGTTGGGTTATGCCCGTGCCGGCCGCCTCATTGATGAAATGGAAAACCGCGGTATCGTCGGTCCGCACGAGGGCTCCAAGCCCCGTCAGGTGCTGATGTCTTACGCACAATGGATGGACCGCAAGCAGCCCAACGAACCTGTACCGGAGGAGATTCTGTAATATGGCTTTTTTACCCGTTTCAAAAGAAGATTTGCAGCAGAGAGGATGGGACCGGCCGGATTTCGTGCTGGTGACTGGTGACGCATACGTGGATCATCCCACTTTCGGCACCGCCATCGTCTCCCGTGTGCTGGAACACGCAGGCTACCGTGTAGCCATTCTGCCGCAGCCGGATTGGACTTCTGACCGGGACTTCAAGCGTTTCGGTGCGCCGAAATACGCTTTTCTGGTCAATGCAGGCAATCTGGACTCGATGGTTGCCCACTATACTGCCGCCAAAAAGCGCCGCAGCGATGATGCGTATTCGCCCGGCCGCAAGGCAGGCAAGCGTCCGGACCGTGCCGTGACGGTGTATACCCGGAAACTGAAATCCCTGTATCCCGACATTCCCGTGGTGATCGGCGGTCTGGAGGCTTCGCTGCGCCGTTTCGCACACTACGATTACTAGGAAGACACCATTCATCCCTCGGTGCTGGTATCCTCCGGTGCCGATCTGCTGTGCTTCGGCATGGGCGAGCGTCAGATGGTGGAGATCGCCAACCGTCTGGCCGCCGGCGAAGATGTTTCTACGATGACGGACATCCGCGGTACCTGCTATACCGTAGCTACCCACGATTATGTGCCCGGTGCGGCGGTAGAATGCCCATCCTACGAGCAGGTATGTGCATCCAAAAGGGATTACGCCATTTCCTGCCGCAAGCAGCAGGACGAACAGGATGCCGTTATCGGCAAGCGGGTCATCCAGCGCCACGGCAGCCGGATTCTGGTACAGAACCCGCCGCCCGTTCCGCTGACTCAGCCTGAACTGGATGCCGTGTATGAACTGCCTTACGAGCGCACGTGGCACCCCATGTATGCCACAGACGGCGGCGTGCCTGCCATTGAGGAAGTGGAATTTTCCATCACCCATAACCGCGGCTGCTTCGGCGCCTGCAATTTTTGCTCCATTGCATTTCATCAAGGGCGTATGGTGACTACCCGCAGCGAGGAATCCGTGCTGAAAGAGGCTGAAATGCTGACCAAACTGCCTAATTTCAAGGGCTACATCCATGACGTAGGCGGTCCGACTGCCAATTTCCGTCAGCCCTCCTGCGCCAAACAGCTGAAATACGGCCTGTGCAAGGGCAAGAAATGCCTTGCCCCGAAGCCCTGTCCCAATATGGATGTGGATCACACCGAATATCTGGAAATGCTGCGGAAACTGCGGCAGATCCCCAAGGTGAAAAAAGTATTCATCCGCTCCGGCATCCGTTTCGATTACCTCATGGAAGACCGGGACGATGCGTTTTTCAAGGAACTGGTGGAGCATCACATCAGCGGCCAATTAAAAGTCGCGCCGGAGCATTGTTCTGCAGTGGTGCTGGACAAGATGGGAAAACCCCACATTGAAGCTTACGAGCGGTTTGCGCGGAAATTTTATTCGGAAACCAGCCGTCTGGGCAAGAAGCAGTTTCTGGTGCCGTATCTGATGTCCTCTCATCCCGGCAGTTCGCTGAAGGATGCGGTGGAACTGGCACTGTTCCTGAAGAAAGAGCATATCCGTCCGGAGCAGGTGCAGGACTTCTATCCTACACCGGGCACCATTTCCACCTGTATGTTCTACACAGAACTGGATCCCTATACATTGGAGCCGGTTTTCGTACCGAAAACACCCCACGATAAGGCGCTGCAGCGGGCTTTGCTGCAGTATTTCCTGCCGCAAAACCGTGAACTGGTGCTGGAGGCACTGAAAAAGGCCGGACGCGCTGATCTGATCGGTACCGGTCCGAATTGCCTGATCAACGGCCCGAAGCCGGCTGCAAAGGCAGCTCCGTCCCGCCGTCCCGCTGCCAAGCCGGAACATAAAAACCGGAAGCGGAGATGAAGAAATTACCAAGAATTTTCCGGCACGGCTATGTGATGCGGCGCGTCCTCACAGTGACGCTGCTTTGTATCGGCACGGCCGTGTCGGTTTTTATCGGGCTGAATCAGCGGTACGGGTGGTCTCCGGAGTTTACATGGCGCAGCATCTATCAGCGAACCGGATTGGGCCTGAATCCGTACAGCGAGGCGCCTTGTCAGGTGCGGGTGCTGGATGTCGGAGCAGGGGATGCCATACTGATCCGCTGCGATGCGCAATGGATTCTGGTCGATACCGGATTGGACACCAGCCGGAAAGAACTGGAACGGGCATTGCATCGGTGCGGTGTCCGTCGTCTGTCGATGCTGATCGTATCCCATGACCACACCGATCATACTGGCGGTCTGGAAATGGTACTGAAGGAGTTCCGGCCGGAGCGTGTATTACTGGGCAAGGATCCGCCTGCATTACCCTCCACAGACGATGCTGTCCGATGGCTGTGCCGGAAGTACGGTGCCATGACCATTGCGGCAGAAACCGGTGATTGCTACATCATCGGAAATCTGTCCGTGGAGGTGCTTTCCGACGGCAGTGCGTTTTCCGATGAGAACAACCGCTCGTTGGTGCTCCGGATGCGCTACGGCATGACCACCATGCTGTTTACCGGTGATGCGGAAGTGCGTACGGAGAAGCAGCTGCTGGCATCCGGTACAGACCTGTGCGCAGATTGGCTTAAGGTCGCGCACCATGGCAGTCATTCCGCCAGTTCGGAGGAATTTCTGGCCGCGGTAGCCCCCGGCTATGCCGCCATCTCCTGCGGATGGAACAATCCGCCCGACGAAGAAGTCATTCAGCGTCTCCGGGCGCTGAACGTCTGCTATGCCCGCACGGACCTTCACGGAGAGCTGTTGTTTTATACCGATGGAAAAAACTGCGGAATGATGACAGAAAAGGATTAAAAAAAGTGGGGAACCTCTTGCAAGCTGCAGAGGAAACCGCTATAATAGTAACAGCAAAATGCTGAATAAAAAGATAAGGGAGAACGGATCATGCAGTATTTAACGGTTGATCGATTGGAAGGTACTTACGTTATTTGTGAGGATAAGGACAAGAAGCTGTTCGCCATCGAGCGCACCGAGGCTCCGGCCGGTGTGAAAGAGGGCGATGTGCTCCGCATTGATGACGATGGCACGCTGTCCGTCGATACGGCAGAGACTGACCGCCGCCGGGCCGGTGCGCGCAAGAAGCAGTCCGCTGCTTTTCGTCGATAAAAAACGAAAAAATTCACAATTTAGCACTATATTTCAGTAAAAAGAACCGATATAATAGAATTATTCTACTTTTGGGATGTGGCAAAAATGGATCAAATCAAGTCGTATCGGCTGGGAATCAAAATTTTCTCGGCGTTGGCAATGGCCATCGTGCTTTGCGATGTAAGTATGCTGCTCTTTCTGAATTTCACGGCGGATTCCACCACATGGACCATCGTACTGCAGATTGTGCTGCTGCTGGCATTGTATTCCACCATCTACAGCACCGTCTGGAAAGAGGGCTACCGTGAGCGCAACCGTGTGCAGTGTGGCTACTCGGAGGAAGATTTGCTGAAAGGTCTGAAGGGCGGCGCACTGGCGATCGTTCCGCATTACCTGCTGCTGGCACTTCTGCTGGCCCTGCGTATTTTCAATGTGGACATCAGCGGTGTGTACCGGCTGATCAATTTCTTCGCCATTACGCTGATCAATGTTTTTATGCAGCCCGGCGCTGAAATCCGTGATGTCGCCGTATGGCAGGTATTGGCATCCAGTTGCTTCGTAGCGGTGATCCCGCTGGTTTCCTGGGGTGCGTTTGCACTGGGATATCGTCGCTTCTCTTTCATGGATGTACTGATTTACCGGAAGCAAGCAACGCCTCTGACCAGAGAAGAAGCATCCAAAATCAAAAAACGCAGATGAAACGGAGCATCCGTGCGGCACATTCGGTCGCACGGATGCTTTTTTAACGGTCGGATTTCATAATTGCCTGCCCGATGTGCATATAGCATGGTGGAGGGGATGCACTATGAATCGGAATGGATGGATACGGTGTACCGCTATGCTTGCCGCTCTGGGGCTGTTGCTGACGGCAGGTCTGCACCGGACTGCCGAAGCAGCCGCCGGAACGCAGGATGCTCCAACGGTCATTGTACTGGATCCGGGGCATGGAGGCATAGACGGTGGTGCCGTCAGTGCCTCCGGCATCGTGGAAAAGGACATCAATCTGTCCATCGCGCTGAAACTGCGGCAGCTGCTGACGCTGTCCGGTTACACAGTAATTATGACACGGGAGACGGATTGTTCCATTCACGATCCGTCTGCAAAAACTGTCCGCAAAATCAAAACATCCGACATCCGCAACCGGCTGGCGCTGATGAAGCAGTACGGAGGTGTCTTCGTCAGCATTCATCAGAATTCTTTTCCGGAAAGCAAATACAGCGGCGCACAATTCTTTTATGCCGCTGCGCCGGGCAGTGCAGAACTGGCAGAATGCTTTCGTACTGCGGTCTGTGCGCAGCTGCAGACCGACAACAAGCGGGCCACCAAACCGTGTACGGATGATGTGTATCTCATCTATCACGCATCCACAACGGCCGTATTGGCCGAATGCGGCTTTTTGTCCAATCCGGAGGAGGCCGCCGCGCTTTCCTCGGAAGCATATCAGCGGGAAATGGCTTTCGCACTGTATTGCGGATTGATCCGGTTTTTTCAAACGAACGGAGGATAAAAAATATGGCAGCAAAAAATAAAACCGTTTACATCTGTTCCGAATGCGGTTACGAGTCCCTGCGCCTGTACGGAAAGTGTCCGGGGTGTGGTGCATGGAACACACTGGAGGAACAGCTGGAGCCAGCGGTCGTACCGGCAGCACGAACTTCTGCAGCACCGGCTGTACTGCGCACACAAGCGGTCACGCAGATGAGCCGTATCGACACCGATGAGGAGGTGCGGTACCGTACCGGCCTGAATGAACTGGACCGGGTGCTTGGTGGCGGTCTGGTCAAGGGCTCCGTAGTGCTGCTGGGTGGTGATCCCGGCATCGGCAAGTCCACGATCCTGATGCAGATCTGCCGTAATCTGGGCAACAGTATGAAAATTCTGTCTGTTTCCGGCGAGGAATCCCGCCGGCAGTTGAAACTGCGCGCCGAGCGTATCGGAGCGGACGGAGAACGGGTATATGTGCTGACCGAAACCGATGTGGAGCAGGTCACGGAGCATATCCGTGCTGAAAAACCGGACATGGTCATCATTGACTCCATTCAGACCATGAATCTGCGTCAGATGGCATCCTCGCCGGGCAGTGTGCCGCAGGTACGGGAGTGCACAAATCTGATTATGCGTACAGCCAAGGAACTGGACGTGCCCACGTTCATCGTCAGCCACGTCAACAAGGACGGCGCCATTGCCGGTCCCAAGGTGCTGGAACACATCGTGGACGCAGTGCTGTATTTCGAGGGTGATAAGCAGATGTCGTACCGCATCCTGCGTGCCATCAAAAACCGCTACGGTTCCACCAATGAAATCGGTGTATTTGAAATGCGCGACCGGGGTCTGTGCGAAGTGGAAAATCCCTCCATGATGCTCTTGTCCGGCCGACCCAAAAACGTCTCCGGAACCTGTGTAGCCTGCGTAATGGAGGGCAGCCGACCCATTTTGTCCGAGGTACAGGGCTTGGCAACGCCGACCGGCTTCGGCAATCCCAGACGCATGACCACCGGTTTTGATCACAACCGGATGAATCTGTTGCTGGCTGTGCTGGAAAAACGAGCCGGATATTTCTTCTCCAACATGGACGCCTACATCAATGTAATTGGCGGTCTGCGGCTGGATGAACCGGCAGCAGATCTGGCCATTGCCGTGGCGCTGGTGTCCAGTCTGAAGGATTTTGCTGTTCCTGAGGGGGTTGCCGCATTCGGTGAAATCGGCTTGTCCGGGGAAGTCCGTGCCGTATCGCAGGCAGAGCAACGCATCAACGAACTGGCGCGGCTGGGCTTTACCAAATGCTTGCTTCCATATCATTGTCTGCGCGGATTGCCGGACGGATGCCGTGCAGATATTGAGCTGGTTGGTGTCAGAACGGTGCGGGAAGCCATCGACGCTCTGACCTGACAGGCCAGATGCACACAATCGCAGCGGCGGATGGCCGTGACAGGACCGCTGAATGTGCAGAATCCATCCTTCTGGTATACGCACCGTTCCGGGCAGGGGGTTCCTTCCATCGTTTCGTCTCCTTCCGGTTTTGGATCTCAGATACTTTCTCTCATTTACCCGGCAGAAAATGCCGGGTATTTTTCATGCCCATAGTATCCGTTTTTTGCGGACAGTTCATACACATCATCGTGCAAAATTTGATGGATTGAGACATAAAACCCGGATTCAGATGCACAATAAGAGTGCATTTTGAAAGATTTCGGGAGGCAATCATGAGAAAGCATCTGATTTTATGGAGCATTGCGGCTTTGAGCCTGGCCTGTGCCGGCGGTATCCGCATTTTTACAACGCAGATTCCGGAATCTGCTGCCGTGGTAGTCAATTACGGCAACGCAGACATCGAAATCCTGTGCAGCGGACGCATCGAGGAAGACGGCGCACACGCCATTTATACGGGTATTCCGCTGGTAATCCGGGAGGTGTACGTCCGGGAAGGAGATGCGGTCCGGAAAGGAGATCCCATTGCATTGGTGGATACGGAAGAAACCGTGCGTTATCTGAGTCGACGGCTGAATCAGACACTGGCGCTGGCCGAACTGGAGGACGCACTTCCGGTGGAATGGCTGGCCGGAAAGCTGCGGGACGAGCATCTGCTTCCGCAATACATCCGGTCCGAATCTGACGGGCTGGTGCGTCAGCTGGCGCTGAACCGGTTCGAGGTGCATTCCACCGATATACCGGCTGCGGTGATTTCTTCCGGAGAAACACCCTATGTCCGGATGCAGATCCGTGAAAGTGATACGCCGTGGGTGGAAGTCGGACAGCAGGTCCGGATCACCGGTACCGGATTGGCCTGCAGCTATGAGGGCATTGTGCGGGAAATCGCCTCTGGTGCCCGGAGCGACGACAGTGGTGCTACGGTGTTGGATGTCTACGTGGATGTTCCGGAGCAGGATGATGCCTTTCGCACCGGGCTGAATGTCCACGTGTGCATTGCCGCACGCACGCTGGAGGAGGTCATTGTCGTACCGCACAGTGCTGTACGGATTGATGCGCAGTGCAGGGAATATGTGTTGGTCTACCGGAACGGACGTGCTGAAAAATGCATGGTATCGGTCGGACAGGATGTTTCGTCCGGTTATCTGATCTCCAGTGGTCTGCAGCCCGGAGATGTCTTGCTGCTGGATGGAAATGCGGCAGGGGAGTGGGTGCGCCCCTGCATTTCCGGAGAGGCGGCGTAAGGTGCGCGCGGTACTGTGCGGCCTGATTCGCCGCTGGAAGAAAAATCTGCTGACGCTGACGGGGATTGCCATCGGTGTATGCGCGGTCATCGTCATCAATACCATCGGGAGTGGCGGTACGAGGGCCGTTTCTGTCTCGTTGCAAAGCATGGGGCTCAACGGCATTCTGGTATCACATGAGGACAACAGCATTCCGCTGACGGAACAGGAACTGCAGGTTCTGCGCCGGTCCGGCATGGTGGACTATGTCATGCCTGTGCATATCATGATGACTACCTGTATTGCAAATGAGATCAATAGAGGGAATGCACTTCTGTTCGGTGTAGATCAGGGCGTCAGCAATGTGGTTTCGCTGCGTCTCCGGGAAGGACGCAATCTGCTGCAGCGGGATATGGACAATCAATCCGCTGTGTGTATCATTGATGAATCTTTGCTGCAGCGACTCGATCCCAACCAGCCTGCTGTGGGACAAACCGTGTGCATCATGGTCGATGGTACAGAACAATCGTTTCAGGTTGTAGGTGTAGCCGAATCCAATGCCGGATGGATCCAATCCATGTTGGGTAAGCTGTCGCCGACATTTATTTATGTACCGTATACCACATTGCAGACGATGACCGGTTCGCCGCTGAACCAACAAGTTGTAGTCAAAACCGGCAGTGTGCCATCCGGGCTGGATATAGAGGATCATCTGGAAGCGGTGCTGCAAAAATATGTGCGTCCGGTGCAGTCGTACAGCATCGATAGTCTGGCGCAGCAGCAGGATTCGTTATACGGCATTCTGGATATGGTCACCGCCGTATTGACTATCATCGGGAGTATTTCGCTGCTGGTGGCATGTCTGAACATTATGACTACGATGACCGTTGCCGTACAGGAACGCACACGGGAAATCGGTATCAAAAAAGCTATCGGCGCTGGCAGCGGTACCATTTTGGCAGAATTTTTGTTGGAATCCGTAATTTTGTCTGTTGTCGGTAGCTTGGGCGGTATATTGGTCGGAAATCTGATCACCGGTTTCGCCGGGATGCAGGTGGAAGCCGGGCGATGCCTGGTGATTGCCGGGATCACCGTATTTTCCGGTGCACTATTCGGTATTTGTCCGGCGCTTCGTGCGGCATCTATGCGGCCCATTGATGCGCTGAAGTTTCATTGAATCATATCCGTGCAGGATGAGGCTCAAATACCGTAGGGGAGCATTCTGCCATTTCGAATTAAACAAAATATGCATTTTGCTGAATTAAATATTTTTGGAAAGGAGGGGGGTCCGGCGGCTTTTCCGGAGTTTTTTATGGTAAAAATATTGCGTTCTGCCGCAAATGTGTTATAATGTATTGTAAGCGTATGATCGTATTGTTATAATATCATTCGTTGCGTGTTCTGCATATGATTTTACACGAACGGATGTTTCCGGATTGCTTTGTATTTGTTTTTATTCAGAAAGGATTGTGCGGCACGTGGAAGTTCAGATCGTGCAGGAACAGGATCCGCCGATTATGGTGCAGTTTATGGGTTATTTGTCTACGGTACGCGGCAAATCGCCCAAGACCATCCGTGAATATTATCTGGATCTGCGGATGTTTTTCCGTTTTATCAAAAAATTACGCGGTGCGGTACCGGCTTCCGCCGAATTCGATGAAATTTCCGTTTCCGATGTGGATCTGGAATTGATCAAAACCATCACACTGGCCGATGTGTATGAATTCATGAATTATCTGACCAATGTGCGTCAGAACGGCCCGGCCGCCCGTGCCCGCAAAGTCTCCAGCCTGCGGACATTTTTCAAGTACCTGACGGTACGTACTCATATGCTGGAGAAAAACCCCATCGAGGAACTGGAAACCCCGAAGCAAAAGAAATCATTGCCCAAGTATCTGACACTGGAGCAAAGCAAAGCCTTGCTTCAGCAGCCGGAAGGAAAAAATAAAGAACGGGATTTTTGTATGCTGACGCTGTTTCTGAACTGCGGCATCCGCTTGTCGGAATTGTGCGGCATCAATATCGGCGACATCCGCTCCGATAACACCCTGAAAGTGACCGGTAAAGGCAACAAAGAGCGCATCGTTTATCTGAACGATGCGTGTCTGGATGCCTTAGCGGCCTATATAAAGGTGCGTCCACGCACCGGGCTGAAAGACCGCAATGCGCTCTTTATCAGCCGTCAGCACAAACGCATCAGCCCGCCCATGGTACAGCACATTGTCAAGCAGTACCTCAGCGAAATCGGGCTGGATACTTATTCCACGCACAAGCTGCGTCACACAGCCGCCACGCTGATGTACCAGTACGGCCATGTAGATGTCCGTGTGCTGCAGGAGATTCTGGGCCACGAAAATCTGGGTACAACCGAAATTTACACGCACCTGTCCAACCGGCAGATGCGCGAGGCGGCCGAATCCAATCCGTTGGCCGAGGTCAAGGCCAAAACGGAGTTTGATCCCGAAATTGAGAATGCAAGCGAAGAAGATGCTTCGCTGCCCGTATAAACCGAAAGGAACTTCATTGGAATGTCGAATTATAATCACTTACACGATTTTTTTCAGCAGCTGGAACGTACTGTGCAGGACATCAGCGGTCAGAGCTCCAGTGAGCTGAAACGCAACATCAACAATACCGTCCGGGATGTAGTCAATACGGCGGTTCATGCCGTAGAAAGCATTTCGGATGCCGTGACCACCGCTGTGCAGAACGGAACATCATCAGCACAGCAGCAGTATCCGCCGCAGACCGGTACCAATGGGCCGGTCGGTGCGCCTTATTCCTCCCCATCCTCCTCCCCTGTGCCGAAAACGACGCTCCGCAAAGCCAAACCGCAGATGATTGACAAGGCACTCGCCATCCGTCCTAAAAAAGTCCCTGGCCGGATTTCCGGCACTTTTCTGACGATTGCAGGCTTGTCCGGCGGCATCGTGTGTGGTTTGGGTGCATTGGGTGCGCTCGGTTCATCAGCGATTCTGGGTGCGCTGCTGGCCACGGGTGTGTTTGTGGCATTGGCCGGGCGCGGATTCTTTCTGACCGGTCGGGCTGACCGATATGCCCGCTATTACAACGAAATGCGCACCGTAACATTCTGCCCTGTTTCCGAACTGGCCGAAAAAGTCGGCAAATCCCCGAAATACGTGGCACGTGATCTGAAAAATATGATCCGCCTCAATTTCTTCAAGGAGGGCCATCTGGACGCCGAGGAGAAAACCTTTATGCTGGATCATGCAACATATGAGCACTATGTGCAGTCCCGCAATCGGCTCGAAGCAGAGCGCGCAGAAAAAGAAAAATACGCTGCCAACCCGGAACTGGAAGCTACCATCGAGGAAGGTATGCTCTGCATCCGCAAAATCCGGGAAGCCAACGATGCCATTCCCGGCGAAGTGATTTCCGCAAAGCTGGATCGTTTGGAACGGGTCATCACCCGCATTTTCGAATTCATGAAAAAATACCCGGAACGACTCGGCGAAATCCGCCGCTTTACCTCGTACTATCTCCCTACCACGCTGAAGCTGGTTGCGGCTTACCGGGAGTTTGACGCACAGGAGGTACAGGGAGAAACCGTGCTGGAGTCCAAGCGGGAAATTGAAAGCGCGCTGGATACCATCAACCAGTCGTTCGAGGCCACGTACGACAAGCTGTTTGAACAGTCTGCCCGTGACCTGTCCGCCGATATTTCCGTCCTGCAGACCATGCTGCGGCAGGACGGTTACGAAAAAGACGAAATTACCGGTGCAAAACCGGATTAACATTTTAACATCCATAACTGGAGGAAAACATTATGGCAGAACTGGAAATGCAGAACGTCCCTACCCTTACCCTGGATCCCATGGCTGTGGAAACCAAGGAAGACACCCTTGCCGGTCCGGAATTTCCGGCCGATGCTCCGGCGGTCCCCTCGTTTGAGGAAAGCTCGCTGTCGGAGGCAGAGCTGAAAATCGTCAACGATTTTGCGCAGAAAATTGAACTGAACAATTCCAACGTCATCCTGCAGTACGGCGCCGCCGCACAGAAAAAGGTGGCGGATTTCTCGGAGCAGACGCTGAATTCGGTTCGCACCAAAGACCTCGGCGAGGTTGGCGATATGCTGACCAATGTGGTGGTTGAACTGAAGGATTTTGATCAGGAAGAAGAACGCAAGGGCATTTTCGCATGGTTCAAGCGTGCCTCTAACCGCATCACCACCCTGCGCGCCAAGTACGACAAAGCCGAAGCCAACATTGATAAAATCGTGACCGCTCTGGAAGGTCACCAGATCACGCTGCTGAAGGACATCGCGCTGCTGGATCAGATGTACGAATTGAACCTGACCTACTTTAAGGAACTGTCCATGTACATTCTGGCCGGTAAGAAGAAGCTGGCTGAGGTACGGAGTGGCGAACTGGTTCGCCTGACCGAAAAGGCCAAGGCCTCCGGTCTGCAGGAGGACGCACAGGCCGCCAACGATCTGGCCGGGCTGTGCAACCGCTTCGAAAAGAAGCTGCACGATCTGGAACTGACCCGCATGATTTCCATTCAGATGGGTCCTCAGATCCGTCTGGTGCAGGGCAATGACACCCTGATGACGGAAAAGATCCAGTCCACGCTGGTGAACACCATCCCGCTGTGGAAGAGCCAGATGGTACTGGCACTGGGTGTCGCCCATTCTCAGCAGGCTGCCGAAGCACAGCGCGATGTGACCGACCTGACCAATTCCCTGCTCCGTAAAAATGCTGAAACGCTGAAGATGGCCACTGTTGCGACCGCTAAGGAATCCGAGCGCGGTATTGTCGATATGGACACCCTGCGCCATACCAACGAGCAGCTGATTTCCACGCTGGACGAAGTGCTGCGGATTCAGGAGGAAGGCCGTCAGAACCGCCGCGCTGCCGAGCAGGAGCTGCGTAAGATTGAAGACGAGCTGAAGACCAAGCTGCTGGATATCCGCGGGTAATCGCTCTTTGTTCTGCTGAAAACAAATCATAAGTACGACAACAGGCAAGTCTTTTCCGAAGGCTTGCCTGTTGTTTATTTTATCCGAGGAGATGATGAAATATAGTCGGAAGGCCATTTTCTGCCCAACAAAAACACCCGACTGCGCAATGCGCTTGCATTGCTTCTGATCAGCATATTTCTGCTGCTCTTATGCTCAAAAAGTGTTTGCCTCGCCCGATTGCCGCAAGCGTTGGATTGTCTACGACATTCCCGATCATCAGCTTCTTCTTGTTTGCATACAGGAATTTGTCGAACGGAACGGCACGCTGATCACGACGCTTGAACATGAATACAGCTACGCCGACGAAGAAGAAAATTTCGCGGATGATGAGGAATCCGTGGAAGAATTTATGGCGGAACGCTTGGGCGGCCTGATGGATATCACCCCGATATTTGTTTCGTAATACAAAAACCACAGCCATCTCCGGAACCGGAGGTGGCTGTGGTTGAGTATAAGGAGATTTATTTTCTCTGTTCACGCATTCAGCGCAAGCGTCTCCTGTGGCAGCGCCTGCGGGCAGACCATGCGCAGCGATTTCCACACAGTGGACGCAGTGGTGCGAATTCAGGAAAAGATCGTCAAGACCGCCGCGTTGTCGAGTAGCTACATAAATGCCCCCACCATACCGATGCGCAGCAGACTAGTATGGTGGGGAGTGTCTTGATTTTAGGAACAATATGTTTTCGCAGGTTATCGATTGCGGAGTATCTTCTTCATGAGCAGGCCGTACAGGAAATTACTATTACCATTTATTGCTATGTTTTCGGTAAAGTTCATTCGCAAGGAACCAACTATTCTCGTATTCCGGTATGGTAATCAGTAGGCTGTAAGCCAATTTGCTATTACTTTCTTTGGTAAATTTAGCGATCTCATATTTAAGTTGAACTACATCCTTGTATCTATTGTTCAAATCCATCAATATAGCACCGGCTTCTTCGTACTTCCCACTATCGAACAATTCCTCGGCTTGTCTATACATGGAAGGCGTAAGAAATACTCTACCGTCAGTCCCAATAAAAAATACAAAGAGAAGAATACACGAGAATACTCCAGCAACAAATAGACGATGCAATTTCCGTCTCTGCGCAGTTTTTTTAGCCAATCTTTGGATAGCATTTTTACACTGTTTCGCCAATTCAGCAGAATCACGGTATGCGCAGATTTCTTCAAAAATTTTCTGCGCTTCTTTGTAAGCTCCAGATTTCATTGCATTTTTTGCGTCGTTATAAATCCTGTCCAAACGAGCAGTTTCCGCTTTTGCATAGCACTCTTTAGACAGTGATCTAGAATTTTTATAATCGCCAAGGCTCTTGAACATCTGGGCTACTGCTTTGTATGCTGCTTCTATGCTCGCTTCTTGCATTGCCATATTCGCACGGAGATAACTAGCTTCTCGATGCCGCTCCTCGATGTACTCCGTACACCCGGTCAGCATAGCTTTCAACTCATCATCCGCAAAGCGCAGCACTTTCTGATAGTTGTTCCGGTCGTCAAACGGCTCGGCACAATCCTTTAGTGCTTCCCGTGTCTTGATTCTCAGTTCCGCCATCAGCTTGCCCAGATACGCTTCGGCGCATTCCGGATCAATATCCAACACCTTTTCGCAGTATTCGTTGGCAGAAGCCCACTCTCCGTCTTCCAGAAACATAAACACACGCTTCAGCAACGGTGCGGTATTCACACCTCCGACGGGGCTACCGGGAACGACCGTTTCTTTGATGATCGTCGTGGCGGGCACGGCCTCCACCTGCAACATCTTCTTGATGCCGCGGATCAGGTCCTGCATGAAGCCCAGCTTGCTCATATCCTGCGCCTGCAAATGCGAAAATTCATCCGGCAGGTCATAGGGGTCCATGTCCTTGTATGCCGGAATCAAAATCTTCTTCTGTCCCTGCTTGATGAGCGAAAGGAAACGACTCCATTCATTCTTTACCCAGACCGCCTTGAAGTAATCCGGACTGGTGCCCAGTGCCACCATCACCTTGGCGCTGTTCAGTGCCGCAAAAATGTAAGGCTCATACGCAGAACCCAGCTTGTCCTCCAACGTAATCCGGGCAAAAAAGACTTTAAAGCCTTCATTGGTCAGCTGATAATACAAGTCCTGTGCCAACACGGAATCCGGCGTCCGCCGTCCGTAGCTGTCACTCTCCTTGTAACAGATGAATACGTCAAACGGTTCCTCATTCTGCGAAATTGCAAGAATACCCTTCTGAATCTCGTTGATGGTTTTCGCTTCTTCCTCATACACCATGCGCTGATAACTGTCCGCATACTGCAATGCAGATCTGTAGTTATCGTCATCAAAGATGGAAGTGAATTGGGCACGATTGACCGTGGGGATGCGTTTGTGCGATGCGGGGTCCTCTACGTATACGATACCGTAACGGCAGAGTACCAATGACCAATAGGCCACCGAGTCCGTGATGTCCTCATTGAGAATCTGCTCATAGATACCCATCGCCTTGTCGAACTCGTTGTTCCGACGAAAATGGTTTGCCCGATCGTACATATTGGCGCGGCGTTCATCATCCAGTTTCGGCACTGGTTGTTGTGTACCGCAATAATCACATTCAAATACGGTGGCACCGACTTCCACGTGGCATGGACCGCCGCACATACCGCATTTGTATGTTACTGATGTTGCCATATGATAATCTCCTTTCGTGTTGTTTATTATTTCAGCAGCTTGCATTTCTTGTTCCGGTCGCCGACCAGAATCAATACTTCCCGCGCACATGCCACAGTCTTGATTGCATCATCTGCCTGTACGGCATCCGAGAGTTCCGCAAATTTAATTGTGATCTGCGTTTCCACCGAAGACAGTGCATCGCTGCTCATCGGGTCTGAATAACGGACGGCCTCATAGACCTTGCGGCATTCCGCTCTGATTGCATCCGACTTGGCCTGTGCCATCAGCGTGTCTGCGTCAACCGTCAGCGATTTGATGAAAAAGGTCTGAACTTGTACTTTTTTATCAAGTCGCTCAATCTCAATGACAGCCTCCCTTGCTTTCACAACCGACATTACATTTGCCGCAAGGATGCCGGCACAAAGAATCACAGTAACCCACGAGGGTACGGACGGAATGACCATGCACAACCCGCCCACAACAAAAGAGACGATCAGACCGATGTAACTGATCCAGACCACGGAAAGGTTGTAAAAACGCTTTTGGGCAGTGTCCTCCTTATATACCCGCATGGAGCAAAGGAAATGTCCGACGAATGTCAGCATGATAAAGATATATGCGATCCAAAAGGAGGAAATATGTTCCCCCATTGCATCCCAATTGGCCGAAGTAAACGCGATGATGTTAAACAGAACCAGCAGTGCCGCCCATACGGCAACATATGAACCAAAATGCTTTTTCATTGTTCATCCTCCCGATCACAGCTTTGTGCCGCATTCCATACAGAACTTTGCACCGTCTGCCACGTTTTTGCCGCAGCTGGGACATACAGTTACAAACTTATATCCGCATTCCATGCAAAACTTGCTTTTGGTCACTGTTGCACCGCACTTCGGACAAATGATCATCCCATCTGGAATTTTGGGAGCGACCTTTTCACCACATTCGAGGCAGAATTTTGCATTCTCCGGCAGGGAGGCTCCGCATTTCGCGCACTTTTCACCGGTTTCCGGTGCTTCGGAGGCTGAAACTGCCGGTGCGGAAGTCATCGGTGCAGGAGTTACTGGAATCCCCGCCTGTGCAGGCATCATTCCGCTGAACATATTGCTGAACTGAGGTACAAATGCATTTGCTGCCGCCATACCGGCAACCATGCTCATCATTTCGCTTGCCATACCGCCGCCGCTGCCGTTGATGGTCATATTGCCGATGCTCTTTGCCTGCTCTATCTGTACGTCCTTCTGAAACACGTCTTTCTGGTCGTACCCCTTTGCTTCCATAACCTTGGCTTCTGCGAGACCGATCTCTTGCTTGGCAACTGCTGCAGCATTGGCTCTGATTAAGGTTTTCTGTGCCTCTGTTTGTGCCTGAATCAGTTCCCGCTGTGACTTATGCTTTTCCATTTCCGTCATCGTAATCTGACGTTCTTCTTCGCGCTTGCGAAGTGCCTGACGGACGATCGCATCATTTTCTGCTTGTGCAACCTTTACACTCGTGTCGGCATCACTCTGCTCGATTCGGATCGATTTGTCCGCCTGAATCATTCGAGACTGGAGCGAAAGGGTATGCAGTTCCACCATTCTTCCGAAATTGAGGTCCTTTTTCGGGTCCGGCAACTCCACGTGAGAAATATAAAACTGCGGAATCGTCAGACCGTACTCCTCAAAGCCGACGAGCAAGCGCTGGCGAACACCTTCCGAAAGTTCCTCCAGATGCTCGTCAATCTCGAAAATATCCATATGATTGGATTTGATTGCAACCGGCAGGTGCGATCTTACCCCCATCGAAATCAATGGGCGGAACGATTGCTG
>JAFTRF010000274.1 GCA_017462405.1 Clostridia bacterium
CACAGTGCTTCAAAGACGATTTTCGCCGTGTCGGGGCTTGAATTGGTGCCGATTTTCGCACCAATGATTTCGCTGGTCGAGCAACCGACCACCACGATGGCACCGGCAGACAGATGGGCTTTCTCAATCAGTTCCGCCATCGTGTTCCGGGCCTGAACGGACAATTCATTCTTATGCATTGTAATTCTCCTCCGCATTTTGTATCATTATATTATATACATGACATCCCGATCATCACCTTACAGGCAATTGTATTCCATTGTACGGGGTTCGTATGAAATTGTCAAGGCCGCAAAATCATTTTGAAAGAAATATGAAAAAATTGTACCCTTGGGGTCGAAAAATGTGTATATAAAGGGAAGAATTCTTGCGCCGCCTCTGAATCCGTTGCCGTTTGGGAGACGGTGCATTTTTGTTTTTGCGAATGATGGCAAAGTGCTCTTGTTTTTGGCGGAATGTGTGATATAATCGAAGTATCCACACATTCATCCGGAAAGGAGTTTCCACCATGGAAAAAGTCATTCTCATCTCCATCGACGGTATGCGTCCCGATGGTTTTCTGAACTGCGGTCATCCCTTTGCACAGCGCATGATGCAGCTGGGCGCGTATACCCTCACAGCCCGCACCGTCGTTCCCTCGGTCACACTCCCCTGCCATATGTCCCTGTTCCACAGCGTCACTCCGGAGCGCCACGGCATCAGCACCAACCTGTATATGCCGATGGTGCGTCCGCTCAACGGTCTGTTTGAACAGCTACGTGCATTCCGTAAGGTCAGCGCGATGTACTACGGCTGGGAGCCGCTGCGCGATGTCGCACGGCCGGAAACGCTGAAATTTGCGACCTATCTGAATGCATATGCCGAAGACAACACCGACACCACCCTCACCGATCTGGCTATGGAACGCATCCGCAAGAGCAAGCCGGATTTTGTGTTCCTCTATATGGTGGAAACCGATGAAAAGGGTGGCCACGACAACGGGTGGATGTCGCAGCCGTACCTTGATTGCATTCATGCCGCCATCGACAACGTACGCCGGGTATATGAGGCATTTGGTGAAGAATATACCATCATCGTCACTGCCGACCACGGCGGTCACGACCGTACCCACGGCACCCAGCTGCCGGAGGATATGACCATCCCGCAGTTTTACATCGGGCCGCGCTTCACGCCCGGTCAGGTGCTGGACAATGTCCGGATTCTGGACACAACGCCCACCATCGCCGATCTGATGGGCATCCCCGCCGAGCGGGACTGGGAAGGCCGTTCGCTGGCTGATCCGGTGTAAGCACGACCGGGAAAGTTCCTCCGTCTTTTTGCATCGCAAAAATCCATCAGAATTTTGCGGTGCCTGAAAAGCCCTCTCAGTCTCGCTTTGCTCGACAGCCGCTTACGGCGGCCGTCCCCCTTTGTCACTGCCTGACATTTCCCCCACACCGTGGGGGAATCGTCCCCCGGAGGGAGAGCCAAGAAACGGGAGGACTGAGAGGGGCGTCTGCGCCCGTACGCGCTTGGCCCCGACAGACCTGAACTCCCCTGAAAATCTCAGAATAAAAAAGGATGCCGCAAAAATTGCAGCATCCTTTTTTGTGTTTTCACCGGCTTTTCAGAAAATCTGCGCGGTAGTCGAACCAATTCAATTCGTATCCGCGGCGGCGCAGATCTGCCAGCTTCAGTGCGACCAGATTCACGTCCGTTTCCGTGACGGCGGCGATGGTATCGATGTCCATCCCCTCCTCCGCATTGCGCAGAATGTCCTCATCACTCAGCAGCAGTTCCGCCGCAAACACATTGGCCTCGTACTCCGTACGGTTTTTCATATTATACAGCATCGTCTCCTGCAAAAAGGAATCCTTCACCAGCGCGCGGTGCAGCTGATCGTGCCCCAGTTCGTGCGCACAGACGATGCGGGCCGTCGCTTCGTCCAGCGCATTGCTGATGACGATGAAGCGGTTGTGCTGGATATAGGTATACATTCCTTTCAGTGAACCCAGATCGGTGAAAATCACCTCGGCCCCTGTTTCCGCCGCCAGTTCAAAAGGGTCGCGCGTCCCATATTTCCCGACCAGTCGTGCGGCATCCTCCGCGGCTGTATGCACCATATCCGTTCACCCCGCTTTCCGTGTGCTGTGCTTACTGATTTTTGGCCTTGGCCCGCCAGTACAGTTCGTTGATGGTCAACAGCACCTTTTCTTTGTCATCCTCGCTGAGTTCTCCGCCGGCAAACAATGCGTTGGCGCTGCGGATCAGCGCATCCACTTCCGGATGGGGCGCCTCCGCCGCCGGGCGGATCTCCTCGTCCTGCAGCAAATAATCGGTCGTCACGCCGAACAGCCCCGCAATCGTACCGTACAGGGACGATTTTTTCGGCTGCATCCGGCAGGATTCGTAATTCTGGTATGTACGCAGCGATACACCGATTTTATTCGCGGCTTCGCTCTGCGACCACTTACGCTCGGTACGCAGTGCCTTTAATTTTTCTCCGAATTGCATAACGATTCCTCACTTTCTATAGTCATATTGCACAAATATGAAACAACTTGCGTATTTTGTCGAAAAATAGTCTTGACAACGCAACAACTTGCGTGTATACTGGATTACGAAATAACTTGCGTATATCATAGCACAAAACTTGCGTATTGTCAAGTGGCTGCCGCTTAGCGGCCAGATAATGAAGGAGGAACCGGTATGAAACACAAATGGGTTGAAAGTCTGGAATGGGGCATTGCTTACACGCTGAACTATCTGATCAAGGGTGGCTTCTGCGTACTGACGATGTCGGTGCCGCTTTTGGTGGCAGTGCTGGCCTGATGCACAGCAAATTGGGGATTTTTTCTGTTTTTTTCGAAATAAGACGAATATATTTGGCATTCTCTCCATTTTTCCCTTGTCTTTTTTCATCTCTTATGTTATAATGGATTGAAAGGCATCTGTCTAAGCCATTACAAAGGAGATTTTTGCATGTACAGGATTGTTACGAAAAAATGCCTGAATCCCACCGTGACCCTGATGGACATCGAGGCCCCCTATGTGGCCGCCAAGGCCAAGCCCGGCCAGTTCATCATTCTCCGCGTGGATGAAAAGGGCGAGCGCATTCCCCTGACCATCGCCGGTGCCGATAAGGCAAAGGGCACCGTCCGTATTATTTTCCAGATCGTCGGTGCGACCACTGCGCTGCTGAACATGAAAGAAGAAGGCGAATCCATTCAGGATTTCTGCGGCCCGCTGGGTGTTGCTTCCCATCTGGACGGTCTGAAGAAGGTGTGCATCGTCGGCGGTGGTGTAGGCTGCGCCATTGCACTGCCGATTGCACAGGCTCTGCACGAGATGGGCTGTGACGTGACCTCCGTCATCGGTTTCCGCTCCAAGGATCTGCTGATTCTGGAGGACGAATTTGCTGCTGCATCTTCCAAGCTGTACGTGATGACCGACGATGGCTCCTACGGTCGTCAGGGCAATGTCTGCGTTCCGCTGAACGAGATGTTTGCCGCCGGCGAGACTTTCGACGAAGTGATCACCATCGGTCCGCTGATCATGATGAAATTCGTCGTCGAGGCCACCCGCCCCACCGGCATTCCCTGCACGGTGTCCATGAACCCCATTATGATCGACGGTACGGGTATGTGCGGCGGCTGCCGTCTGACCCTGCACCAGAACGGTAAAGCTGTGACC
>JAFTRF010000275.1 GCA_017462405.1 Clostridia bacterium
CGTGGGCCTACGAGCAGGGCAGCCGCCGCCTGTGCGAGGAACTGGGTTATGCGGATCAGGCCGATATGTTCCGCGACGTAAAGGCCAGCTACGACAAGGCCGCCGCCGAAATCAAGGCCGACGGCATCATCCCCAGCGGCGAACTGTTCCAGCGGATGCTGAAGAACGGCTTTGAAACCGTACATCGTGATACGTTCCATGCGCATCTGGGCTATGGCCGCTATGCACTGGCCGCACTGTGGTATGACCTGCTGACCGGCAACGATGTCCGCGGCAATACCTTCCGCGATCTGGATGTGCCCAGCGACGGCGTTGATTTTGAGCTGATTCAGAAGCTGGCGCATGAACTGGCCGACGAATACCGCTTCCAGAAGTAATTATGATCACCAAAACAGCCCATGAAACGATTTTTCGTCGTTTCATGGGCTGTTTTTTATGTTCGCATTCCCAACTGTTCGCGGGGGAATTTGTGCTTATGGATCATTTCAGGGTAATGTCGCCGCTGGTAGTGGACACCTGAATGTCGCAGAGCCGCTGGGCGACCTGCGTATGCCGCTGGATGTCCGTTTTTCCGCTGATTGTCCGGGCGCAGATCTGGTGAAGGTATCGCAGGGTGCCACAGACATTTCCGGAAACGGTGCGCAGTTCGGCGCTGATTTCGATCAACACATCATTCAGTTCAACATCGCCGCTGGTGCTTGTTGCGGTAAGGTACTGGACCTCGTTCTTGTTCAGCGTGAGGCCGCCGCTGACCGTGGTGGCAGTCAACCGGGGAACGCTGAGTCCGGTTATCGACAGATCCCCGCTGGTGGTATCCATCATCATGTTGTGTGTGCAGGTCACATCGTCAGCAGAGATATCGCCGCTGGTAGTGGACAAGGCAGCGGTGCTGAGCAGCTTGATGTACTCCATGTCAATGTCACCGCTGGTCGTCATAACAGTCATGTTCCTGCCGGAGAACAGCGACAGGGCCACATCGCCGCTGGTGGTCGTGATGTTCAGCGTATTCTTTGTATCAATACGGAAGGCCACATCACCGCTGGCGGTCGTAATCGAGGCATTTTCCACGGTCAGATGGCCCAATACGGAGACATCGCCGCTGGCGGTGCAGGCGGTCAGTGTGGTATAGGTTCTGATCGGTACATATATCGTAATGCCGGTATGCTGCCGGATCTGCAGACGGATGCGCTTATACCACGGCTGCCGGTCGGAGATGTCCAGCGCGGTGACGGTCAGCTGATTGCCGTTAAGGGCGACGGTGACTTCGATGTGTTCCGGGGTGTCATAGACCACGCGGAGATCGTGATCGGGCGAGGGACGTACCGTCACATCGCAGGCACCTGCATCCACATAAATGTTGTCAAAATCGGGCGGATCCGTGGTTGTCCACGTGTCAGCGTTGCTTCCGGCGGTGTCCAGCCGGTTGAAATCAAAGTCCAGCGCACCAAGGGCGATGAGACAAAGCAGAAGCCCGGTCAGGCAGAGTACGCCACTCCAGAGCAGCAGCTTCTTGCAGAAGTTTTTCATGCGACACACTCCTTTCGGCGGGCCAGACGCTGCATCAGACACCGGATGCCGGACACGGTTTTATGGAACAGCCCTTTCAGCAGACGGTGGAGCATGAAGCACAGCATCCATACCGGTGCGGCCAGCCCAGTCAGTACCAATCCGGTACCGATGACAAACAGCCCCTGCAGCGGGTGGGGGAAGATCAGCAGTGCACCGCCCAGTGTGGCGGCGATGCCGCCCACGGCCAATCCGATGACGGCACCGTACAGCCCTGCTACGAGCGCAATGACCGTACCGCACAGAGCCAGCACGAGCGCCAGTACCCCGATCACAACCGCCAGTGCGGCGGCTGCGAGCCCCAGCGCAACGGCGGCGGCAGTCAGCCCTGCGGGAATCCACAGCGGGGCGGTGCATACCCAGAGCAGCACCTTGCGGCGGGTGGTTTTGTCACTTTCCGACGCATCGGCGGGCAATCCGGCATCTGTCCGGATCTGGCGGGCGATGTCGTACACGTCGCCCATTGCGGCGACCGCATCTGCTTCTGTCAATCCGTCCTCAATGCGGTCCTCAATCAGCTCACCGTAATCATCCAGCCATTGCTTTCGTTCGGCCGGACGCATTCCACGGAGCAGCGTGTCCAGCCGGGACAAAAAATCAAGCTTCGTCATCTTTTTTCTCCTTTCGTGTCACGAATTCATATACGGCCAGCAATTCTTTCCAGTCGTTGTGAAATTCTTCCAGCTTCTTCAGACCGCCCTCGGTGATGCGGTAATATTTCCGCAGACGGCAGTTGTGTTCCTCCAGCCGGACGGTCAGCATCCCGGCATCCTCCAGTCGCCGCATGATGGGGTACAGCGAGGATTCTGCA
>JAFTRF010000276.1 GCA_017462405.1 Clostridia bacterium
ATACCTGAAACGGGCCCATCTGGTTGATGACCTTGACGTCATCGTTGTCGGTAAAATTCTTGATGGTAAACATGGCAAAACCGCTCCTTCTCATCTTTCCTTGTTTTCATCCGCACCGGAACCCGGTGCTTCTGTGTACAGTATAGCACAATGTACCCGCTCATGCATGACGAAACTGTAAATATTCCGGTCATGCTTCGACCCGGAGTGTCTCACAGATGGTCACACCGTTGAGCAGCAGCTTTTCGCCCTGCTGTTCAAACATAATATCGCATCCGTCTGCCGTAACCCGGCGCACTGTCCCGATGCCGCCCAGCGTGATGGCATCCAGCGTGATTTCGCCGCCGGCCACGGTCACGGCATAGCCGCCGTCGGTGCGGCGCATCCGTCCCCACGCGGTGCCGGTGTTCCACATTCCGCAGAAATCGCCCGCGGTCACCGGGGCAAAACCCATCTGGCGGTGCGGCAGATCGCAGGCAAATCCGCTGAAGATGGGCAGCAGCGCAAATGCCGCCATCGCACGGGCATAGTTGCTGCCGCATTCGATCTCGTTCCACGGATTGCGCTTTTTGCCGTCGTAGCGGTCCCGGATGGCCCGGACCACCTGCAGACCTTCGTCTGTCATGCCGTTCTGGATCAGCAATCCGGCAAAGGCATACTCAAAACCGGTCATGCACTCATCGGCGTAAGGCACCGGGATCACCGGACGGTTACAGCCCTCAGGATAGCTGCAAATCACCGTACCGGCTTCATCATTCATGGCAAACACGCGCCACACATTGGCCACATTCCGCATAGATGGACGGAAGTTGTACCGCATCATGCTTTCCAGCGCCGTTTTCCGCTGCGTCGGGTCAAAAATGTCCCCAAGTCCGCACAGCCCGGCATGCCACTGCCCCAGCATCTGGTCGATGCTGCTGCCCTCACCGATCTGATATTTCAGCTGTTCCTGTTCCTCGTTCCAGTATTTCGGACAATCAAAACGGGTGATGTATTCTTTCCGGGTCAAGTCTACGTTGTGCATGAAATATTCGCCGTTAAAAAGCTGCTCTTTGATATAGCGGCGGCCGTTTTCGTACAGCGCTGTGTATTCCTGCTGCTTGTCCTGCTCACCCAGATACCCGGCCATTTCCGATGCGGCTTTCAATGCCGCCAGATACATTCCCTCCAGCCACGACGACGGACCGAACAGTTCCATATCCAGCGTATGGTGCTGGCGGCCTTCCAGTATGCCGTCCTTGTCCCGGTCCCATGCATCCTCGTTTGCTTCGCTCCACGCGTATTCCAGCACGGACTTGACCTGCGGCCAGTATTTTTTCAGCCAATCCGTATCGCCGGTCAGCTTCCAGTCACGATAAATTTTGACCACCGTCGCCATCTGACCATCCACGCAGGCATGGAAATTCCCCCGCGGTCGTCCCAGCGGGATCTGCAGCCGGAACTGCATCTCACCGTGTTCATTGGTGCTGTAGTTCAACTCGGCCTCCCGGATGCTTCGCTCCAGTTCCGGGAACAGGAAGCACAGCGCATACGCATAGCTCCACACATGGGTGCAGGTACCCTCACAGGAGCCGCTTTTGGGATTGACACCCTCCCAACCGTAGAACGTGCCGTCCTCCAGCCGGAGCACCGTGGGCGATTTCAGCACCGCCAGCGTGGACGATACCGCATCCGTCACGATCGGGTCCAGCGTGTTTTCGTGCAGAATATCTCTGAAAAGCACGGTTTCCTCGTACAGCCGTTCCCACTGGGTCATGGCGTATCGCACCGTAGCCGCCGAGTCCGCAAAGCGGGTCGCATAGTAATTTTTCCATGTGGTGTTTTGACCGTTTTCATCCGGCCACGGATTCCAGTCGTTGCAGGTGTTCGGCATATTCCATGCCAGCAGGAAGCGGAAGCTGCGGCATTCGTCTGCGCCCAGCACCGCGGAGGTCCCCACCGTACACACCGCACCGCTCTGCGGTGTATCGTAATGCCGGGGACGCAGATTGCCCCGCTCCAGTTCATACCAGAATGTGGTCAGCTTGTCCTGCCAGCCACCCCGGTACCAGTATTCCTGACAAATGCCGTCCGGTGCATCAATTGCGATCGTCAGGTCGCCGTATTTCAGGTCATCCGGTTCCACACCATGATTCATCGCTTTTACTGCCGTGTAATTTTCCCCGGTGAGGGCTTCATTCCAGCAGCAGCCAAAAGGATTGCCCATGGAAAAGGTCACGGTATAATCTACATTTGCCACATGGCTGATGATCCGCAGTTCAAAAAATGCCGCCGGCAAGCCGGAATCCTCGGCGTTCAGCGGAATCATGGGGTTAAACGCGATCAGTTTCACCGTTGCCGGAAAATCCTCGTCTTCAAAGGTCAGCTCTGCCACCGGAAAACGCCCGTCAAACGTCACATTCCGGAAATGCGGCAGCCCGCACATGGCTCCGGTATGGGGGCCGTGGCCGAATGCGCCGGGGCTGCGCCGCCCGAACTGACCGCACAAATCCTTCACCCGGTCGCCCTGCACGACCTTTACGACGGACGTACCGTCCGGATATGCGGCCCGCACCGCAAAAAAGGTGTATGCGTTCAGACTTCCCTTGTTGGGATGGTTGAAAATTTCCCAATCCGCAAAGCTGCCGTCACCGGTCAGCCCGATGCACCCGGTACCGATGCCGCCCAGCGGAAAAGAAATTTCCCGTGTATATTCGCCGGTATAAATCATGGTCGTATCCTCCATTTGTTTTATCCGTGTTTTATTTGCGCCCAAAAACGCGGGTCGGTGATGCATACCCGGTCGTCCCGGATTTCGACATCCAGAATCATCGGATGCTCGTGGAAATACCGCTCCGGATGGTGCATACAGATTTTCAGCTGTCCGGCAAAATCCCGGAACAGCATGGCATGACCGCCGTTTTTATCAAAAACCGCCTCCGTGTGGTGTGTCCACGGTCCATGAATCGAGCCGCTTTCCGACACTGCCGAAGCCACGATGTAATTGCCCTTCGGAATGGGCGACCACAGCAGCAGCAGACGTCCGTCCGGCAGCTTTTCCAGAAACGGGCCGTCCGTACCGTAGCGCAGGACCCGTCCCTTGTCTGGGACGGTGTTCCGCACCGGCCGGTCCTTGGACAGCGGTGCATCCCACGATTCAAACAATACCCAATCGTCGCCTGCCGGTGCCGTCAGATCCTCCGTCAACTTCTGCGCACAGATCTGCCCCACATACACGCCCTGTTCCGCAACATAATGATCGGGCCAATCGCGCGAAAATACAATGTACGGCACACCGTTCTCCACGTACAGCGTCCCGTCGATGCAGCTTTTCTCCATAGGGGTCGCCGGACGGTTGGCAATACAACGGAATTCCCCCAGCGGATGATCGCTGACGGCAATCTGTACACCGCGTTTGCCGTGATGCCCCAGTATGGATACAAACAGATAAAACTTGCCCCGGTACAGATGCACCTCCGGTGCCCACAGTTCTTTCGCGCCCCACGAATCCGCCGGCAAGGTGAAAATCCGCACCGGCTCGCCCCAGTGGATCAGGTCC
>JAFTRF010000277.1 GCA_017462405.1 Clostridia bacterium
GTACCCGGCGATGGTTGAAGGCCACCTTCGGCACGCTGCTGTAGGGGAATATATCACGGTACAGGTTGGGGGATTCCACATCCTGCAGCTCGTAGTGATAGCTTTCTTCTTCCAGAAGATTGCTCTTGCTCGAAATTTCAAGCATTGCAACAAACCTCCTTATGGTTCTATTCAAAATGCGAAAAAATAATCGTTGTATTAGTGTATACAATTATACGAAGTCGCGCTGTATTTGTCAAGAGATTTTTTGTGTTTTGCGTGATTTTTACGCGATTTTTATGTGAAATTCAGCTTGCATTTTTACCCGGATTGTGATAGTATAAAAATTCTCTGCGTTATGATTGTATCAATGAAGGAGGCTTCGAAAGCATGGCTGATTTTATCGTTGAAAACGGCATTCTGACGAAATACGATGGCCCCGGCGGTGATGTGGTGATCCCCGACGGAGTGACCGCCGTTGGAGACAACGCATTTGCGTGGTGCCGGACCGTGACGGACATCCAAATTCCGGACAGCGTCACCGCCATCGGCAGACGGGCATTTTTCTGGTGTACGGAACTGCAGCGTATCCGTATCCCTGAAGGCATCCGGACCGTTCACGGCGGCGCATTTGCTTTCTGCGGGAGTCTGACGGAGGTACAGCTGCCGGACAGCCTTCGTGTGATTGGCAACAGCGCATTTATGGGGTGCAGGAAACTGACAGACATCCAGATTCCCGGACAGGTGAACACCGTCGGTTACAGTGCGTTTGGCAGTTGTACAGGGCTGACGAGCATCCATCTGCCCGACAGCATTACCCGGCTGGCTGACAGAATATTTGAAAAGTGTATGAGCCTGATGCAGGTGCGACTGCCTGACCGGATATCCTGCATCGGCAACGGGATGTTTGAATACTGCGAATCCCTGACGGACATCCGGATCCCCGACGGGGTGACCAGCATCGGCTACCGCGCATTCCGGAATTGTACCGGTCTGACCGCCGTTCGTCTGCCCGACAGCATCACCGACATCGGCGAATGTGCATTCGAATGCTGTACAGAGTTGTCGAAAGTGGTGCTTTCCGAACGGCTGACCAGCATCAGCAACAATGCATTTGAGGGATGTATGCATCTGGAATACATCCGTATTCCCGATCGTGTGACCCGGATCGGCCGGAACACCTTCGATGCGTGCTGGAATATGAAGCGGCTGGTGGCACCGGGCATTTCCTTCGACCAGTACACAACGCAGGCACTCCGGCGCTGTGCGGTGGCCGGATTCATCGGGAATCAGACGCTGTACACCAACCCCGACATCATCGCAGCGTACAGAAAATACATATTGAACCAGAAGCGATACATTCTCCCGACGCTGTTCAAAGAAGACCGGGTCGACGGGATCGCATTCTACGCAGAAAATAAAGGTATTACTGCCAAGAATTTCGAAAAGGAATTTCTGAGCCCGGCGGTGGATGCCAAGGCGCATCAGTGCATCGCGTATCTGCTGAACTGGCGATATGAACATATGCAGGGAGAGCAGTCGGTGGAGGACCTGTTTTCGCTGTAAAACCGCATCGCCAGACCGGCTATGTATCCGGGGCACCGCAGCATTTTGCGGTGCCTCTTTTGGTTTCATAAGGAAGTTTTGGCGGTGTGCATCTTGCCCCCGGTGCGGATTTGCGGTATAATGGATGCAATATAATATGTATAAGATTTCCTGCTTTTATGCGGAAGGGAGTTTTTCGCCATGCAGATCTTTACGCTGACCCTGAATCCGGCCTTTGACATTCACTATGAACTGGACACGCTGACCCTTGGTGCAGAGCAGTATGCGCGCCGGGTGATGCGGGAGGCCGGTGGCAAAGGTATCAATACCTCACGGGCGCTGACCGTCAACGGCGTGGAAAATACGGCCTTTGCGGTGCTGGGTGCAGACAATGCGGCA
>JAFTRF010000278.1 GCA_017462405.1 Clostridia bacterium
GCGGTAATGCAATCGTTCACAGAGGTAATGACCGCATTGATCTGAGTGGCATTGCCAACGCCGAAGGCTGCGACCACGCCGAAGAAGCTGTAAACCCCGCCGAGCCATGCCCAGCGTTTACCCATTCCCCGACTGATGATGTACATGGGGCCGCCCAGATGCTCGCCGCCATCGGTTACCCGATAGCGCACAGCCAGAGCCGCTTCAGCCAGCTTGGTAGCCATGCCCAGAACAGCGCAGACCCACATCCAGAAGATAGCCCCGGGACCGCCGATGGCGATGGCTCCGGCCACACCGGCCAGATTACCGGTGCCCACCGTCGCCGCCAATGCGGTGCACAGTGCCTGAAAGGGCGAAACTCCATCGCTGCGTTGCTCCTTGCCGGTCAACCGCCGCCAAAAGGCACGGCAGGCCGCCGGAAACAGCCGGATTTGAGCAAAGCCGGTGCGGATGCTCAAAAACAGCCCCACTCCCAGTATCAAAACCAGCGCAGGAACGCCCCACACCAGATCGTACGCTATTTCCAGAATTGCGCCCATAGTACCTCCCTAGCATACCACCAAATCCCCTGCCTTGCAAGAGAAATCTTTCCTACAGCGACATTTTTCCACAAAAAAGCGATTCCTCAGGTGAGGAATCGCTTTTGTTTGTAACATTATTCCCAAGTGGCCCAAATTTCCGGACAGAAACCGACCGTTGCCTGCTTACCGTTGCGGACGATGGGCGTTTTCATCAGGGACGGGTCATCGAAAACCTTATCCTCCTTGCCCCGCTTGTCGTCCATATATTTCAGTAGGGTCACCTGATCGGATTTGCTGTTCCAGTCGATCAGATTGTCGATACCGCCAACGGCACGGAGCACGCTGTCAAATTCCTTGCCGGACAGCCCGAACCGCAGCAGGTCCACAGACTGATATTTGATCCGGCGTTCCTTAAACCACCGCTCCGCCTTTTTCGTATCGAAGCACTTGGATTTTCCGAATATTTGAATGTTCAATATGTCACCTCCATGAGGCAAAGGCCCTGGGCGTTCATCAGCACGCCGGCATCCGCCCGATCCGCTCCGAACAGGGCCGGAATGGAGCTGGCCTCCCGCCGCTGCAGTCCAACCTCCACCAGTGTTCCCACGATGATGCGGACCATGTTGTACAAAAATCCATTTCCGGTCACATCAAATTGGATTTCCTCCCCCACCCGGGTGATGGTGATGGAGTCGATGCGGCGAAGGGTGGATTTTTTCTTGGATTTCGCGGCGCAGAATGCGGAAAAATCATGCTCTCCCAGCAGATGGGCCGCCGCTTTTTCCATAGCAGGCACATCCAATTCCTGCGTCAGCACCGTCACGAACCGCCGCTGAAATACGCAGGGCTGTTCGCTGTTCCAGATCCGGTAGCGGTAGGTCTTGGTTTTTGCGTTCAGACGGGCATGGAACCGCTCGTGTACATCCCTGCAGGAGTATATGCCGATGTCCTCCGGCAAATACCGCCGCAGTCGGGACAAAATCTCCTCCGCAGCCATGGTGCTGTGGCAATGAAAATTCGCCACCTGCCCCAGCGCATGGGCACCGGCATCGGTCCGTCCGCTGCCGGATATTTCGATTGGTTCCTCCAAAATTCGAGTCAATGTCTGCTCCAGCTTACCCTGAATGGTGTTGTCCACACTGGACAGCCGCTGCCAGCCCCGATAACGGGTGCCGTCGTAGCAGATATCAAGCCTCACATTCCGCATACTCCCTCAGTTCCTCTCTGGCCTCCCGCTCGCTGTCCGCAGAGAACAGGAAATTGCCGCTTCTGTCATAAACCTGAATATGTCCGTGGACATTACGCATTGAATACATCGTCATCAACCTTTCTGTTTCTTTTCTGTGACGATATACTAACACAATAACTGTCCAATAAAACGGACTGTTTTTAATTATTCCGCAATTTCGTAGCCTGCGTCGACGATGGCCTTTTTCAGCGCGGCCACATCCGCTTCACCGGTGACGGTGACGTTCTTCGCCTGCAGGTCCACCACAGCGTCTACGGTGCCGGGAACAGCCTTGCAGACCTTCTCCACCATTGCCTTGCAGTGAGGGCACATCATGCCGTTTACGTTGATAACAGTTTCCATTTTGGGTTCCTCCTTAATAATAACGGGATTTTCTTCCACCGCAACCGGTACGGCGGTTTTCGGCTTAAAAAAGCGCAGCCGCAGCGCATTGCTCACCACGAACACAGAGCTCATACTCATAGCCGCCGCACCCAGCATGGGGCTCAGCTGCCAGCCAAAGGCCGGATAGAGCGCACCGGCCGCCACAGGGATACACAATGCATTGTAGAAAAACGCCCAGAACAGGTTCTGCTTAATGTTGCGAATGGTAGCCTTGCTCAGCTCCACCGCTGCGGCTACGCCGGACAGAGAGCCGGTCATCAGCACCACATCAGCAGAATCCATAGCAATATCCGTTCCCGCGCCGATGGCCATGCCCACATCCGCCGTCACCAGCGCCGGAGCATCGTTGATGCCATCACCAACCATCAGCACCCGATGGCCCTGCGCCTGCAGCTTTTTCACCGCACCGGCCTTGTCACCGGGGAGCACATCGGCGATCACATGGGTGATGCCGGCCTTTTGGGCGATGGCGCTGGCGGTCTTTTCGTTGTCGCCGGTCAGCATGACAACATCCAGATGGAGCTTTTTCATGGCCTCAACTGCCCC
>JAFTRF010000279.1 GCA_017462405.1 Clostridia bacterium
CAGGTCTTTAACCCTCTCCGTCAGCCCTGCGGGCTGCCACCTCTCCCGAAGGGAGAGGCAAGGAGGCTTTTCAAAGTTTTAAGCCCGTTTCTTGGCTCTCCCTGCGGGAGAGCTGCTGAGCGTAGCGAAGCTGAGAGGGTAAGAAAGCGGCAACAGAAAGTCTTCATTTGTGCATCTTGACCATCGGCATATCGCATAAGACAGTTTTTCGACCAGCTGTGACCGTCCCCGTCCGGGGGCGGTCTTTTTTCGCATAAAAAAGGGTGCCGCAAGCTGCTGCGACACCCCAAAATCAATATCGGACATCAATACCCCAGTTCTTCACCAACCAACACCACGACGATGCGGTCCTTGAACGCGGAGCGGCGGGTGATGACTGTCTGCGCACAGATGCAGTCCGGAGACTGACAATCGCCGCAACGTCCGGTCACGGAGCAGGGCGTTTTGCGGTTCAGGCGCAGGGTGTTCGGCGGGGCAGCAATGTCCCGCGCACGGCGGATGCCGCACTCCACGTCGGCCACCACCTTGTTCATGCCGGCCACCACGATGACCTTATCCGGGCCAAAGCACAAAAACGACACCCGGTTGCCCCGGTTGTCCACATTCACCAGTTCACCGTCCAGCGTGATGGCGTTGGTGCTCATCAGGAAACAATCGGCGGCGCAGATGGCTCCATACATTTTTTTCTGTTCCGCCGGGGTTTTTGCCGTATCGCGGTCGAGTACCTGATAGTCTCCGGCACGGACCGCGTCCAGAATGCCGGTTTCGTTCAGCGTCACCGAGCCGCCCCAGCCCACGGAAGCACCTGCCGGGATCAGTTCCAGCACCTTTTCCCGTGCTGCTGCCCGGTCCGGGCAGTAATAGCCCACCATCTGCCGCTTCTGCAGGTTTTTAATGATGGTGGCCGCCGCATTTTCATAGTATTGTTGTTTGAAGCTCATGGTTGTTCTCCTTGTGATTCTGGATTTTGGGGCAATGGGAAATTGAATTTTTCGGGACGGGAAACCCGTCCCCTACGAGGCAATGCCATGAATCTGAGCCAGACCCTGTGCAAAGCGGATGCGGACCGAATGCCAGGCGCATAAAGTTTCCGTCCATGCGCCCAACCCCGCCTTACATCTCCACGATTTTCTTCACCGCATCCGCCGGGGTGCCGTCCTGCACCACGGCCACATCGGCAAATGCCTCATACAGGGGTTTGCGCTGCCGGTACATTTCCTCCAGCCGCCCCTTTTGCGACAGAGGGCGGCCGTCGGTAGGCAGTGCAGCAATGTTCCGTTGAAGCCATACGATCCGCCCGTTCTGGTGCAGCAGCGGATAATTCTCCGGACGGGTCACACATCCTCCGCCGGTGGCAATCACCAGACCGGACCGTTTACCCAACTCTGCCAGCACCGCCGTCTCCCGCTTGCGGAAGCCTTCCTCGCCTTCTTCTGCGAAAATCTCCGGAATGGTCATTCCGGCCTGCCGCACCAGTTCTTCGTCTGCGTCCACGAATACACGCCCGGTGCGCTGCGCCAGCAAGGTGCCGACCGTGGTTTTGCCGCAGCCGGGCATCCCGATGAGGACGATGTTTTCCATCTGCCGCTCCATCGCGGTCAGTACGCGCTCGACCTCACTGTCCGGGATAGGCTTGGACTGAAACCACGACGAAGCCTCCACCGCCTGCGCTACCAGCATGGACAGACCGCCCTCGCAGGGAATTCCCAGCGTTTCCGCATCCAGCATCAGCTTGGTCCGCGCCGGATTGTAAATCAATTCCAGTACGCCCCGGCAGACGGGGAACTGCCGCAGATCCACCGCCGCCTCGCCGTTGTGGGGGTACATCCCCACCGGAGTCGTGTTGACGATGACGTCGGCATCCCGGTGCAGATGCAGGTTGCTGTAATTATTCTCGCCGCGGCGGGAAATCACCACGATTTCCCCGGCACCCATATCCTCCAGTACGGTGCAGACCGTCCGGGCTACGCCGCCGTTGCCCAGCACCAGCACCTTGGCCCCGGCAATGGCAATACCGCTGCGTTTCACCATCCACACAAAGCCGGCATAGTCGGTGTTGTGGCCCATCAGAGAACCGTCGGACCGGCGCACGATGGTGTTGACGCTGCCGATGCGTGCCGCCGCATCCGACAACTCCGCACAGCAGGGGATCACCGTTTTCTTGTACGGAATGGTCACATTCATGCCCTGAAAATCCGCACATTTCAAAAAGTCCACTACATTTTCCGGGGGCTGTTCGTACAGCTCGTAGGCATAGTCCCCCAGCATCTTATGAATCTGCGGAGAATAGCTGTGGCCCAGCTTTTCCCCCAGCAAGCCGCATTTCAGCATTTATACGACCTCCGTGTAGCTGCCCAGATATTTGCATTCCTCGCAGATGCTGTTCAGATCGCTGATCATCTGCGCGAAATCCTCGGAGTAAACCGACGTCTCCACATCCAGATAGAACATGAATTCAAAATCACGGTCCGGGATGGGACGGCTCTCCAGCTTCAGCAGGTTGATGTCCAGCGTATACAGCCGCGCCAGAATTTTATACAGCGAACCGGGCTTGTGCGGCAGAACCAGCATCAGCGTGGACTTGTCCGCACCGGGGTAAATTTCCAGATCCTTGGAAATGCAGATGAAACGGGTATGGTTGTTGCCCGTATCCTGCACCGAAGCAGCCAGACACTCCAGCCCGTACAGTTCTGCGCAGCTGCGGGAAGACAGTGCGGCCACATCCGTGCGGCCCGACCGCACCACCATCTCTGCCGCCACCGCCGTATTTTCCACCGCCGTGACCTTGACATTGCCAAGCGACTTCAGAAATGCGCTGCTCTGGTTGATGGCCTGCTCGTGGGAAAAGATTTCCCGGATCCCCGACAGGGTCGCGCCGCGGTTGGCCAGCAGGTTATGGTCGATTTTGATGCGCACGCTGCGCACGATGTGGAACCGGTGGCGGATCATGAGGTCATACACCTTTTTCACCGAACCGGCGGTGCTGTTTTCAATGGGCAGCATCCCGTATTTGCACAGCCCCTTTTCAATCGCAGAAAATACGCCGTCGAAATTCTGGAAATACATGATCTGCGGCTTGCGGAACAGCTTCTCGCAGGCGATCTGCGAGTACGCGCCCTCCACGCCCTGACACGCAACCATCGCGCTTTTGGGGAATACCCGCGGCGTGGATTCGATGGCATGCGTGATCTCGTCGTACACCGGGCTGTCCTTGCCCATCAGCTTGTCCTGATAGGTGCGGCTCAGTTCAAACAGCTGGGTATACAGCACACGGGTGTATTCCTTCATCTCGTCGCGCGATTTGCCCGCAACATCTGCCAGCTTTTCGCGCTCCCGCCCGGCATGGTATACCGGCAGGTTTTGTTCCATTTTGATTTTTGCAATGTTGGCCGCCACGTCCATCCGCGCCTGAAACAGCGTTACCAGTTGGTCGTCGATGGCGTCGATTTCCTTGCGTGCTTCTTCCAATGTCATAATGATGTTCCCCCTTATTTGCAGCGCGCTCCACTTACAGCTACGCAAAATGATGGTTCTCTAACCTCTTCCGTCGCTTCGCGACAGATTCCCCGGCATTGGGGAAGCCGAAATATTCCGAAAAGCTACGAGCGTTTTGAAAGTGCTGCAAAAGCCGAAAATTTCGTCCGGTTTTATCTTATTTTACATCCGGCTGCAGGGATACGCCGCTGCACAGCAATGCATCCACCACGGCCACGGCGGCGGCGGCCTCCACCACCGGCACCGCCCGCGGCACGATACAGGGGTCGTGCCGTCCCACAATGGTCAATTCTGCATTTTCCTGCCGGGACAGCGATACCGTCTGCTGCGCCTGCCCGATGGACGGCGTCGGCTTGAATGCCGCCCGGAACACCACTGGCATCCCCGTGGAAATGCCGCCCAGAATGCCGCCGTGGCGGTTGGTCAGCGTCTCCACCCGGTCGTTCCGCATGGTGTAGGCATCGTTGTGCGCACTGCCGCGCATCCCCGCGCAGGCAAAGCCGCTGCCGAATTCCAGCCCTTTCACGGCCGGAATACCGAATACAATGGACGCAATGCGGTTTTCCAACCCGTCAAACATGGGTTCACCCACACCGGCCGGCAAACCGGCGACGATGCATTCCACCGTGCCGCCGACGGAATCGGCATCCAGCCGCGCCGCTTCGATGCAGTCGCGCATCTGCTGCTCCGCCTGTGCATCCAGTACCGGGAAGGTACTGTCCGCCAGTGCCGCAAACTCCGGCGTATCCGCGTCCGCACCCATCGGGTCAAACGGACGGTCCTGCACCGGGCCGACGGACGCAATGTGCGCCCGGACGGTGATGCCCAACCGTTCCAGTACCTGCAGACAAATACCGCCGGCGATGCACAGCGGTGCCGTCAGCCGACCGGAAAAGTGTCCGCCGCCAGCCACATCCTGCCAGCCACCGTATTTCACCTGTGCCGGGTAGTCCGCATGGGACGGGCGGGGTTTGTCCCGCAACTCGCTGTAATCTTTGGAATGCTGATTGGTGTTGCGGATGATGGCGGTGATGGGCGCACCGCAGGTATGACCGTCCGCAATGCCGCACAGTAACTCCGGTACATCCGGCTCCTTGCGCTTGGTGGCAAAGGCCCCGTTGCCCGGTGCCCGCCGTGCCAGAAAGCGTCCCAGAGCGGCTTCGTCCACCGGTAGTCCCGCCGGCAGACCGTCCATGGTGACACCGATGGCCGGTGCGTGGGATTGCCCGAAAATGGCGATTTTCAGCATTTGTCCGTAGGTACTGCTCATAGTGTGTTTCTCCTCAACAATTCAAGCGGCGCAGCCGCTTCCTTTACATTTGCGCAAACGCAAATATTTCACTGCAAAAGTTATCTTCTAACTTTTGCCCAGTCTTCCCAGAATCCCGGATAGCTCTTGGCGACGGCTTCTGCGCCGCGCACCTCCACCGGTCCGGTGCAGTATGCCGAAGCCACTGCCACCGTCATGGCGATGCGATGATCGCCCGCCGCATCTACCGTACCGCCGGTCAGCATTTTGCCGCCGTGGACGATCAGCCCGTCGTCCGTTTCGCGGATATCGGCGCCCAATGCCGAAAACAGGCTGCACACCGTTTTCAGCCGGTCGCTTTCCTTGATGCGCAGACGCTGGGCGCGGATAAAGCGCGTCTCACCCGTTGCCGCCACCGCCACCGCGGTCAGCACCGGCACCAGATCGGGGATCTCCGCCGCATCGATGACCATGCCGTGCAGATCGCCCGGACGCACCGTTACGCGGTCGCCGCTGGTCTGTACTTCTGCGCCGAACCGCCGGAGGATGTCCACCACCGCCCGGTCGCCCTGCGGCGAGTCCATGTTCAGGTTCGTGACGGTCATACCGTCCCCGGCC
>JAFTRF010000280.1 GCA_017462405.1 Clostridia bacterium
AACGCGGCCACAGCCTGTGCGCCGCCGACCTTGAATACCCGGTCTACACCGGCGATCCGGGCAGCCGCCAGAATCACAGGATTGACCTTGCCCTGTGCGTTGGGCGGCGTGACCATGACGATTTCACGGCATCCGGCAATTTTGGCGGGGACGCTGTCCATGAGCACCGTAGACGGATAGGCCGCCGTGCCGCCGGGCACGTACAGACCCACCTTATCAATCGGGATGACCTTCTGTCCGGTGATGACGCCGTCATCTTCGTTAATGATGAAGCTGGGGCGCACCTGCTTTTCGTGGAATTTGCGGATGTTTGCGGCGGCTTTCCGCAGGATTTCGATGAACTTCGGTTCCACGGCAGCGAATGCTTCGTCGAATTCCGCCGGAGACACCTCCAGTGACGTCAGCTCCGCTTTGTCGAAGCGGCGGCAGTATTCATACAGGGCGGCATCGCCGTTTTTCGCTACGTTAGCGATGATTTCCGTCACGACCGTTTCCACGGAACGCTTGTCTTCCTCGCGGGCAAAAATGGCGCTGCGGTCCACTTCGCCGTATTTCAAAATCTGTATCATGGCAAACTCCTTTGCATCATCCGGAGTGCGCTCCGGAAAAACCTACATTATAATATACAATTATACTTCTTTCGCGCGGATTCCGGCTTCTCAGCCCTTTTCCGCCGTCATGTTCTGCATTTTTCGGGCGATGGCGGAAATCTGCTGCTGCTTGAATTTGTAGCTGGCTTTGTTGGCAACCAACCGGGCACTGATGGGGACGATCGTCTCAATCGGTTCCAGATCGTTCTCCAGCAGCGTCGTGCCCGTCTCCACGATATCCACGATGACGTCCGACATTCCAAGAATCGGTGCCAGTTCGATGGAGCCGTTGAGGTGGATGATGTCGATGTCGCGTCCCTTTTCGTTGTAATAGCTTTGTGCAATGCGGGAGAATTTCGTGGCGACCCGCAGGGTGCGTCCGGGGTCGTCGCGGAAGCCCGTCCGGGCGGCAACGGCCATACGGCATTTGCCCATGTTCAGGTCAACCAGTTCATAGACATCCGGTCGGTACTCCAGCAGGATGTCCTTGCCCGCTACGCCGATGTCGGCTGCGCCACGCTCGACGTAAATGGCCACGTCCGACGGTTTCACCCAGAAGTAGCGCACACCCTTTTCCGGATTCTCGAAAATAAGCTTGCGGTTCTGTTCGTGGATGGCGGGGCATTCGTAGCCGATGCGCCGGAACAATTCGTATACTTTTTCGCCCAGTCGTCCTTTGGGCAGGGCGATGTTGATCATATTATCCATGTGAGGGGGCCTCCTTGGTCAGATCAATGATGCGGCGGTAACGGATGGTTCCGTTGTCCGCACAAGCCGCCCGGACCGTTTCGCCTCCGGCGGTGATCTGCCGGGTCATACGGAGTACGGTGCTGCAGTTATCCCGGCAGGCATCGTACAGCAGCAGCACATCGCAATCGTATCCATCGCTTTCAGCGCCCAGCCGTTCCAGTTCATCCATATACACCGCAAAACCGATGGCGCGGGCACGGCGGCCCATGTTTGTCAGCATATTGTCAGAC
>JAFTRF010000281.1 GCA_017462405.1 Clostridia bacterium
ATGGCTTCCGAGACCACCGCTGCCGCTGCCGGCGCTGTGGGTGTGGTTCGCCGTGACCCGATGGCTATGCTGCCCTTCTGTGGCTACAACATGGGTGACTACTTCGCTCACTGGCTCGAAATGGGCAAGAAGCTGGGCGACAAGGCTCCCAAGATCTTCAACGTCAACTGGTTCCGTACCGACGATGACGGCAACTTCATCTGGCCCGGTTTCGGCGACAATATGCGCGTGCTGAACTGGATCATCGATCGTTGCGAAGGCAAGGCAGACGCTACCGAGACTGCCATCGGTTACGTTCCGAAGCCTGAGGACATCGACCTGACCGATCTGGACATGGATATGGATACCCTGAAGGACATCCTGACCGTGGATCACGACGTATGGGCGAAGGAAGCCGACGAGATCGAAGTACACTTCAAGAAGTTCGGCGACAAGCTGCCTGCTGACCTGCGCGCACAGCTGGATACCCTGAAGAAGAATCTGGGCTGATTTTTGCTGAACCGCTGATATTCCCTGAATAAGAAACGCCGTCGGTGGCAACACCAGCGGCGTTTTTACTTTGCGATAATATGAATAAGAAATGACATTTTGTCGATTTTTTCGTAAAATAGATATATCTTCAGTAGTCAGGAGGGTATCAGCATGAAAATCACATCATTGATCAGAATTTCTGAAAAAGAAAAAATCCGTTGCACCTGTTTTTGCGGGTGCAACGGATTTTTTATGCTTTTGAATTGGATCAGGCCTGCGTCTGAGACTGCGCAGCATCGTTCAGCGCACGGGTCAGCCAGAAATCAGCCACGTCCAGCGCCTTGTACAGACCCTCGCGCTCGCCGGACTTGATGATCTGGCGGCGGGGACGCACATTGGGATCGGTGGTCAGCAGCTGAACCACGACCTTATCGGCCACGTCCAGTTCGCCAACCTTCTTGGAGCTTTTGATTTCCATTTTCACCCCAAATTTATCGGTCATGCTACCGTAGTAGATGATGTTGCCGCAGCGTACCAGCGGCTTGCCCTTGTACGTCAGTTCTTTCGTATCACTCATCTGTATTCCTCCTGTATGAATGGTTTGAAGCTGTCCGCTGGACAGCAAAAATATGGGGTCGTCCGGGTACAACGTATCCGGCGCAACCCCACACATGGACAAAAATCAGCTGTCGAGGTAAGACTTCACGAGCTGCTGCAGCAGTTCGTCACGGTCGATCTTGCGGATCATATTCCGTGCGTTCTTGTGGGTCGTAATATAGGTCGGGTCCTCCGACAGAATGTAGCCGACGATCTGATTGATGGGATTATAGCCCTTCTCCTTCAGTGCATCGTAAACGCCCGTCAGCAGAATCTTCATTTCGGTCTGACGATCGTTGCCAACAGAAAAAGTCATGGTCTTGTCAAACATGAACTCACCCCCTCGTGGTTCTATTATAATACATCTCTCAAAGGAATACAAGTGAAATTTTCATGAATTATCGAAAAATCAGCTGCGCAGTACCGCACCTGCGGCCGTCAGATTCTTCATGATCTTGTTCATGATGCGATTGATCTCGTCATCGGACAGGGTATGGTCTGCAGAACGCAGGGTGATGTTGAAAGCCACGCTCTTCTGGCCTGCGGGGATCTGGCTGCCCTCGTACACGTCGAACAGCTTCACGCTTTCCAGCGTTGCGCCGATGCCGCGGCGGATGGCCTTTTCCAGCGTCAGCACCGGAATGGTCTTGTCGCACAGCAGTGCCAGGTCGCGGGTAACGGCGGGGAATTTCGGCAGCGGATGGTACATCTTGTTCTTGTTGGACAGCTCATACAGCGCAGCCATATCCAGACGAGCAGCGTATACGCGCTGTTCGATGCCGTAGTTTTCGGCTACCAGCGGATGAATTTCGCCCAGCAGTGCGAAACGCTTGCCGTTGGCGGTCAGCTCGGCGCAGCGGCCGGGATGATAAGCCGTTTCGTTCTTCACGGCGGCCACGTCGTAACCGGTGACATCCAGTACGGTGAGCAGTTCTTCGATCATGCCTTTCAGCGCGAAGAAGTCCATCTTGTCGCCGTACATACCCATCATCAGCACGCGCTTTTCTTCGGGCAGCTCATCGGCTGTGCGGGGCAGGTACTCGTTGCACACTTCAAACAGGCGCACATTCATGTTGCGGTTGTTGTAGTTCTTGGACAGGATCTCCAGCATGGAGGGCAGTGCGGTGGTGCGCATGATGCTGGTATCTTCACCCAGCGGGTTGGAAATCACCAGCGAATTGCGCAGGGGGGAATCAGCGGGCATACGGATCTTGTCGTAGTACTTGGGGCTGATGAAGGAGTAGGTCATGATCTCGCTCAGACCCAGTGCCAACATGGTGGTGTTGACCTTGTTGACAAACTTCTGCTCGTCGGTAAACTTGCCCTGTGCGCCGCCGCTGATCTGGGTGCAGGGGATTTTGTTGTAGCCATACATACGGGCCACTTCTTCGGCGATGTCAGCCTTGTGCTCTACATCGCTGCGGTTGGTGGGCACGATGATCTCGTCACCGTCAAAGGTGAAGTCCAGCTTCTCCAGTGCGGTGCGCATATAATCTTCCGTCAGGTCGGTGCCGAGGAAATGGTTGATCCAGTCGGCATTGAAGGTGATGCGGCGCTTGGTGCTGTCGCTGTGGTCGCAGACAATGACATCGTCCATGACGTCACCGGCATCCAGCAGTTCGACCAGTTCGCAGGCACGCTCCAGCGCAGGCAGGCAGTTGTTGGGGTCCAGACCCTTTTCGTAGCGGGCGGAAGCGTCGGTACGCATACCCTGATCGCGGGCGGTGGTGCGGACGGATGCGCCGTTGAAGCAAGCGGATTCAAACACGATGGTGGTGGTGTCGTCCATGATGCCGCTGTATTCGCCGCCCATGACGCCGGCAATGGCAACGGGCTTGGCCGCATCGGCGATGACCAGCTGCTTGTCGGTCAGGGTGCGGTCCACACCGTCGAGCGTGGTGATGGTTTCGCCGTTGACAGCGCGGCGGACAATGATCTTGCCGTCCTGAATGAAGCGCAGGTCAAATGCGTGCATGGGCTGACCGTATTCCATCATGACGTAGTTGGTGATGTCCACGATGTTGTTGATGGGGCGCACACCCATGGCGCGCAGACGCTCACGCAGCCAGCGGGGAGAGGGCTTCACGCGCACATTCTTCACGATTTTCGCGGAGTAAATGGGGCACAGATCCGGTGCCTCGATGCTGACGTTCAGCAGCTCGGAAGCGGAGCCGTGGCCGCCCTTGACCACGGGGGTGTGGCGGTTCAGCGGCAGGTCGAAAGTCGCAGAAGCCTCCAGTGCCAGACCCAGCATGGACAGGCAGTCGGGGCGGTTGGGAGTGATCTCAAATTCCACAATGCGGTCGTCGGCACCGATGACAACAGCCATGTCGTCG
>JAFTRF010000282.1 GCA_017462405.1 Clostridia bacterium
CGAAAGGAGGTCGCCCTGTGTCCGTATCCCTTCCCCATCCTCACGACCATTCCGCCGTCGAGAGGCCCGAACACGCGGAATTTGAGGCCGCCGGGGCGCTGTTCAAGCTGCTCGGCGATGCCAGCCGTCTGCGGATCTTCTGGGTACTGTGCCATTGTGAAGCGTGTGTGGTCAATGTGGCCGCAATGGTGCAGATGTCCAGCCCGGCGGTATCCCACCATCTGCGCCAGCTGCGCGCCAGCGGTCTGATCACCGCCCGCCGCAGCGGCAAAGAGGTCTTTTACCGCGCCGCCGACAGCGACACTGCCCAACAGCTGCACCGCATGATCGAAACCATGGTGCAGATCGCCTGTCCCGTGGCACCCGGTGACGAAGCCCCCCGCTCCGAAATATAACATACACCTTTTACGCAAGGCCATTGCCCGGAACGCTTCCGGCGCAATGGCCTTGTTTTTTTGCCGGATTTGTAGTACAATTCTGATATTGCTTATTTTGCAGAAACAGGAGGGCCGCTTTATGTGTCCGGACGATTTTATCATTGAAAATGGTATACTGACAAAATACACCACACCCGAACTCCGGTGCGCCGCCGCACTTGGCTTTGCGGCCCATGCCATCCAGTGTACGGCCTATCTGCTGAACTGGCGCCATGCGCATCTCCCGGATGCCGGAGCGGATTTTTTGCTGAACTGATCCATATAAGGAGAACCTGCCATGTATAATTTTCAGATTGAAGACGGGGTACTGATCCGATATCACGACTCCGGCGATGAGTTGATACCGTCCGATGACGATGAGGTGGTGCTGTCCGATGATGTCGGCGATGACGAAACGGCATCCGGCGACTGCAGTGCGCCGACCTGTATCCGCATTCCGGAGGGTGTCACCGCCATCGGCGAGAATGCATTCGGCGGATGCAGTTCGCTGACCAGCATCTCTACCCCCGACGGGGTCACTGTCATCGGCGAAAATGCATTTGATATGTGCATATTTCTGACGGACATTTCCATCCCCGACAGTGTCACCACCATCGGTAAAAATGCATTCAGCGGTTGCAGTTCGCTGACGGACATCTGCATCCCCGACAGCGTGACCACCATCGGCAGAGGCGCATTCAGCGGATGCAGCTTGCTGGCCAATATCCGCATTCCCGACGGCATTACTGTCATCAGCGATGCTACATTTAATATGTGCGCGTCTCTGACGGACATTTCCATTCCCGACAGCGTCACCACCATCGGTGAAAATGCATTCAGCGGTTGCAGTTCGCTGACGGACGTCTGCATTCCCGACAGCGTCACAAGCATCGGTGCATGGGCATTTGAGAAGTGCCGCGCCCTGCAGCACATTCATATTCCCGACACCGTCGCCACCATCGGTAACGGTGCGTTCCTCGATTGTGCGGCGCTGGCCGATCCGGAGGGCTTCGTCATTGTCCGCGGTGTGCTGTATCACTACACCGGCCCCGGCGGAGCGGAAACCATCCCCGCCAACGTAACCGAAATCGGGGTCCGGGCATTCTATGCGTGCGACACCCTGACGCACGTCCGCATCCCGGACGGTGTCACCGCCATCGGCCACGGTGCATTCGAGTATTGCGAGCTGCTGACCGATGTAAAGCTGCCTGACAGCCTTACATTCCTTGGCAACCGCGTCTTTGGCGGATGCGATGCTCTGCGGGCCGTCCGCATCCCCGACCGTGTGACCGAAATCGGCTACCGTGCATTCCGGTGGTGCGAGAACCTGTCGCACCTTCACCTGCCCGACCACCTTGTTTTCATTGGCGCAGAAGCATTTGACAGCTGCACAAGCTTGCGGACCCTCCGCATCCCGGACGGTGTCACCACCATCGACGAAGGCGCATTTTCCGGATGCCGGTACCTGCATACCGTCCGCATGCCGGACAGCCTCACCGAAATTGGCCCCCGCGCATTCGAGGGATGCAAGCGTCTGACAAATTTTCACCTTCCCGCCAGTGTGACCACCGTCGGTGCCGGGGCCTTCTGCGGCTGTGATGCGCTGGCCGGTCCGGAGGGCTTCGTGATGATCCATGGTGTACTGCATCACTATGACGGGCCCGGCGGCAGCGTGGTGGTTCCGGACGGTGTCACCGTCATCGGCGAACGTGCATTCCGGGATTGCAAGCGGGTCACTGCTATCCATCTCCCGGACAGTGTGACTGCCATTGGCTCTTTCGCGTTTACCGGATGCCAGAACCTGACGCAGATCCGCATCCCGGACAGCGTAGCCACCATCGGTGAAAATGCATTTTCGAAGTGTGCTGCCCTGACGAGCATCCACCTTCCCGACGGACTCACCGTCATCGGCAGATATACGTTCACCGCGTGTGAACAGCTGACCCGTGTGCATATTCCTTACAGCGTGACCACCATCGACGACCATGCATTCTACGGATGCACCTCGCTGACCAGCATCCGCATCCCGGACGGGGTCACTTCCATTGGCAGATGCGCATTTGATACGTGCCAGTCGCTGACGGACGTCTGCATCCCGGACAGCGTGACCATTCTGGGTGACCGCGCATTCGCCTGGTGCCGGAACCTGACGCACGTCCGCATCGGCAGTGGCATCACCTTTCTTCCTTCGCAGCTGTTCGATAATTGCATGCTGCTGGAGTCCCTTTGTGCGCCCTCGGTGTCGTTGTTCCTGCACCGCACCCCTGAACTCCAGTGCGCGGCCACACTGGGATTTGCGAAGTACCGGGCGCTGTTCACCGATCCCGACGTCATCCGCTCTTTCCGGAAATATATTTGTTCGCACAAAAAGCTGCTGCTGCCCTTGCTGCTGGAACACGATCTGGTGGACGGGATCGCCGTTTATGCGGAAAACAAAAAAATTCACCTGAAAAATTTTGAGACGGAATTCCTTGCTCCGGCCATTGCCGCCCATGCCACCCAATGTACGGCATACCTGCTGAACTGGCGGCATACGCATCTCCCGGATGCCGGAGCGGAGTTTTTTCTGGATTTGTAAGGCCATAGGGCGGCAACCTGCCGCCCGTTTTTTTGCGCAAAAAAGCATCCCGCCCTGCGGAATGCAGAAGCGGGATGCGGTGATTCAGTTCTGACCAGCGTTACGGACGGCGCAGGACATACTTGAACGTACCGATGTAGGTACCGTTCTTCAGCGCGCTGACGGTGGTCCACTCGTCCCAACGGACGATGTGGTCCTTCTGGCCGCGGTAGTATTTCCAATTGCTGTGGGTGAACTGGATGCGGTTGCCGTCTACACCGGTCACCATGATGGTGTGCTTGGTGCCGTTGATGATGTCGCCGGGCTTCAGATTGTTCAGCGTAGCGGAGGAGGTCAGCTTCTTCCACTTGACCGGAGCCACCAGACCGGACCACTCATAGGCGATCTGGAGTACGTAACCGTAGCAGCCGGTCGCATACCAACC
>JAFTRF010000283.1 GCA_017462405.1 Clostridia bacterium
CAATCCCGTCCGGGACAACCCGGACGGGATTTTTTTCTGTTATGAGCGATTGACCTGATACGAAGCGGTGCGGCAGGCGATGGTTTCGGCCGCATCCGGCGCAAAATTGCCGGTGATGATCTTGCCGTGGCCCAGTGTCAGCGTGCCTTCTCCGTCTGGCACACCGTCGCGGAATATGCCGGCAAAGGTGTGGTCGGGGAAAATCAGCGATCCCGGACCGTGCGGACGTCCGTCGACGGTGCATCCGGAGTAAATGCCGCTTTCCCATGCCAGATTCTGCACATAGCGCTCCGGACGACAGGCTGTCTGCTCATACGGCGTCGTGCGCAGTTCCGGCGGGCATTCCAGCGGGGGCATCGGGTGCGGAATGACCCGTGTTTTCCGGTGCAGTACGCCGTCACGGAAGATGCCCTGTGTCACACATTGACCGTATTCATCCAGCAGACGGCCGGCACCGTGACGCAGGCCGTTTTTGACGCGGCCAACATAGACCGGCCGGTCGTTTTCGTATTCGACCATATATACGGCTTCACCGCGCCGAAGCTGCAGTTCCCGGTACAGGCGTCCGTCTTTGTATTGGTCCACGCGTCCGTCGGGGCGGCCGTAGGAGAACTGGCCGACAAATTCCAGCTGACGGTCTTTGTACTGCATACCGGCACCGTGCGGCTCATCGGCCTCCCATTGGCCGAAATAGGACGGTGCGCCGTGCGCCAGCGCTGCGCCGACACCCCACCGGGCATCGTCCCGGATTTCGCCCACGTAGACCAGCTGTCCGCCGGTGTAAAGCTTGCCGGAGCCGTTGAGTTTGCCGTTGCAGAAGGTGCCCTCCGACATCAGTTCGCCGTTGCGATACATGGCGCCGCTGCCGTGGGGCAGACCGTTTTCCATGCGTCCGTCGTAAATCAGCTGTCCGGCGGCATTCCGGTGCGTGACCGGCCCGATGACCGTGCCCATGTTGAACCGGCCGGTCAGTGTAGAGCCGTCCTCCAGCCGGAGCACGCCCTGACCATGATAACGGTTGTTTTCCCAGACACCGCTGTAAATGGCGGTGCCGTTTTCGTCGTAGGAGGTGCCGCTGCCGTGACGCTTGCCGGCGCGCCACTGGCCCTGATAAATCACCGTGCCGTCGGCATCGGTCATGGTGCCGCTGCCGTGGGGCAGGTTCTGCACCAGCTCACCTTCATAAGCGGAGTGGTCATCAAAGGTCAGCGCACCCTGCACCGGTTTTTCATTGACGATGAACTGCCCTTTCTGGATGCGCCCGCAGGCCAGCCGTTTTTTTGGCGGAGCGCCTGTGGCTTCCGGTTCGGAGGCAGGCTGCGGTTCGGGCGGCTGCTCAGGTGCGTGGTCCTCAGCGGCAAACTGAATTTTTAACTCATCGGCCTGACGCGCCAGATCGGTATTGTAGCAGCACAGTACCCCGTCGGTGGTGTACAGCAGCGCCTGCGGCGTGCCCAATATCCGGGTATAGCGCTGGTGGCTGGCACCGTCGTAGGGAACACAGGGGCAGGGGTACAGCGTTTCCCGCTGCGGCAGCCCGCTTTCCGGATCCGTCCGGATCAGTTCCAGTGCGTTGTCCGTGCGTACTTCGATACAGGGGCCGGCGGTGTATTCTACCCGGAGCAGATGGTGATCCGGAGAGAAGTAGTCGGTACGGCTGCGGGACGGGCGGATGAGATAGCCGTTTTTGGTTTTGTGTTCGCGCTGCAGGGTTTTCAGTCCCTGCGTTACGCGCCACTGCAGGCCGTTTCTGTGGAAACGATAGGTGCAGATGCTTTCGTCCGGGGTGGTGCGGCGCACGCGTTGTGCATTGTCCGGGTCGGCAAAATGGGCACGCCGGGCTTCGATCAGAAGCGTATTCAGCGTGCGCGCATCGTCCAGCCCAGGTGCGGCGATATAGATGATGGTGTGTTTCATGGGCACACCCCTTTCATGAAAAAATTGTTCTATTTAATCATATAATAATTTCCGGTAAAATGCAATGGGGAGAAAAGGAGTTTTCTACGCAAAAAAAATCGAAAAAAATCCGAAAAAATTTCAAAAAAGGGGTTGACATTCCGAAACGAGTGTGCTATTATATACAAGCACTCAGGAATGCAGTGTGTACGCGCTCGTAGCTCAGTTGGATAGAGTGTTTGACTACGAATCAAAAGGTCGGGAGTTCGAATCTCTTCGGGCGCACCACGGAAAAGCTCTTGTCGGAACGACAAGAGCTTTTCTTTTTTGTTCTGTGTGCGGCCAGATCGCCGGAGTTTGTTGCCACAGTCAAATTTGTAAAAAACGACAAAAAAACGGTTAAAATGTTGATAGTTCAACTTGTATTTAAGCTGTCCATGATAGGATATAGCCAGTGGATGTGAGCCTGCTGTGCAGCGGTCCACGTTCCCGAACGG
>JAFTRF010000284.1 GCA_017462405.1 Clostridia bacterium
AGTTGTTCCACTCGTCCCGTCGGAATTCCCCCACCCCCAGCACGAACGCCGGAATGCCCAGAATTGCCGCCACGGTCCGCTTGTCCAGCTGGACCATGCTGTCGATGGCAAGGTCTTTCAGCGACAGCGGCCGCACTTCCTTGATGTCCACCTGCTGGGCCGGGACGATCCACGGCTCTCCGGCGGTATCGGTGCTGATGTACTCACTCAGCAGCCGCTTCCGCCCGCTCACAGAAGCAAACTCCTGTGTAAAGCCGTCCACCTTCACGATCAGCGACGGCTTCCATTTGCTTTCCATGAAGCCCTTTTCCGTTTCCGCCGCCTGTTTCAGATTATGGGCCACATCCTTCAGCGCGACCCGGTAGCCGGTGCCCCGCCACGGCTCGTTTTCATCGGGATTGATGACAAAATGCAGCAGTTCGTCCGGTTGATGCGGTGCCCCGTCCACAAGCACCCGGTAGCCCCAGCCGTCCGGCTGAAACGCGACGCGCACCGCCGGGACCGGCAGCAGCTCCTGCAGCAGACCGTTCTTCGTCCGGGGCCACACCACCGCATTGCCGTCCCCGGACAGCAGCATGGTCTTCACGATCCAGTGGATGAAGTTGGAGCGTCCCATCGTGGAATTGGGGTGAATGTCCACCTTCCGCGCCAGTTCGTCCCGGATTCGGACGTCGCCCTCGTCGGTGTTTTCCATCAGATGAATGGTCATGCTGCCGATCAGCCGCGCGATGGTGTCCACGGCGGCGCAGATTTCCGGATTCTGACTCAGACTGGTATACCCCCGGCACACCAGCGTGTCGTACGCGTCCGGGGCGCACAGCCATGCGGCGGTCTGCTCCGCGCTGCGCCGGTCGGGCTTGTCCCGTACTCCGGGACGGTGTTTTTTCTTTCTGCTCATGAACAGATCCTTTCTGTCACTCTTTCCACCAGTCCTTTGCCGACTGGCCGTTTTCAAGCCGTTCCAGATACCGGACACAGGCAAATACCGACGCATCGAAAAGGTCGATGCGGTGTTCCTTCTGAATTTTCTCGTACTGGATCATGTCGTCGGTCTTCTCGATGGCGGACACGTTGCTGACGCAATATTCAAACGCTTCGGAATGGAGGTAATACAGCTGGCCGTTTTTGGCACTGTTTTCGATGTAGCGGAAGCCCTCGGATTTCTTGTAGAAATACTGCGGCTGGTCCACCACGTCGAACCCGGCACTTTTCATGCCGATGAAATATTCCCGGCAGAATTTCCGGTCATGACCCACCTGCCGGATGTTGAAGCCTTTTTTCCGCATCGCAACGAACCAGTTGACCACGTCGGCGTGATTGACCGTAGGGGCATTGCACATCGTCAGCAGTCCGTCGTCCGCCCAGCCGAACAGGGGAATTTCGTCCTCGTCCGCTTTTTTGTGGGCCTGTGTGATGGGGAAAAATGCATGGGAAATGATGATGTCCGTCTCTTTGTACCGTCCGAACAGCGCCGCCGCCGTCAGGTCGAACATCCGGGACAGGTCTGCACCGCCGTACCACTCAACGGGCAGCTTCGCCAGCTCGTCGAGCGTCCACTTGTATTTCTGGTCACTGCGCTGGAACTCGCCCAGATCGAAATAGGCTTTGACGGAGCTGGTGTAGATGTCCAGACTCCGGCTGAGAAAGTCCTTGCGCTGCTGCGGGTCGTTCTGCGCCTGCAATGATTCCTGCAGAATATCCTTCGGCCGGATGGTGATGCCGTAGCCGGGATTGGCCTTTTCGTGCTGGGTGGGGTTGGTGTAGTCGATCTCCCCGTTCGGCCCTTGGTCTGCCCGTGCGATGAACGCAAACAGGGAATCGTCCTTCACCACGCCGGACACCACGTTGACGGCATAATTCAGCCGCCGGTAACAGAA
>JAFTRF010000285.1 GCA_017462405.1 Clostridia bacterium
ATGCCGTTCTGCGTCAGATATTGCCGGACCTGCGCCACACGTTTCAAAAGATCATGCTCGCTGGCCGCAAGAACGGTGATGTACACGCCGAAGTAGTACAGTTCCTGCCCACCTTGAAGACCGTTGAAGATTTCCACGCTGGCATTCAGTCTGGCCTTGGCATGGTCGTGCTTGGATGATGTGGCGCGTGTCGTCTCGATGACACTCCGGCTGTGCTGGATGTTCAGGCACAGTGCAGAACTGAGAAACTGGGCATCGTCGGCCCTGCGGACGAACATATTCACATCAATGTACTCACCGAGATGGCATAGCTGTGACACCCAGCCTGCATAATAGCTGTGCAGGAAGCCGTTGGAGCTGACATAGACGGTGGCGTAGTATACGCCGTCCACGCACCAGCACCTGGGCCGTGTAAAGCTGATTTTGTGCGGCAGGACATACGACAGCGGTGAAATTTCAGCTTCCGGGATGCCCATCTGCGCCACTTTCCGGTCGATTTCCTGCTTGTATAATCGGAAGGGAAGCGAAATGGATTTGCGCCGTTGCAGGATACGATACAGCAAGGAAAGCGTCCATTCCTGTTCATCGGCATGCTCCACGATGAAGTTGCCGCAGGAGGCAAATCCGTTCCGCAGTGTCAGCTCGCTTTTTTTCAGTTCTGAAACGGCATGATTGCGTGAATCCGGGGTATCCCGGTACGGATAAGAAATCACCACATAGAAGATGCGTGAAAAGGCTTCCCGGTTGGAAATATCCTGCATCAACCGGATGTCCGACCGGGCCAGCCGGTTCCATGGATTGCCCGGCTCACGTTCGAGGCGGGTCTGCAGGCGGTCCACCAGTTCCGTAATGTCCGCAGGATTCGTAAGCGACCCGAACTGCAGATGATAGGGCGCAACCTTGAGCATCCGTGCGAGCCGGTCAATGACGATATTTTGCTCCAGATCGGTTTTCGTTTCGAAATTCATCGGGGAAATTTCCAGAATCTTCACCATGTCCGTGGCCGTCTCGATGTAGCCCTCCCGGATATCCCGGATGGGAATGTAGGACCGGATATCATCCCGCACAAACATGGATTTCGCTTGCGGTGTCCGGTTTTGTCTTTCTCTGATTTTTTCCTGCGCTTTTTCCCGCAGTTTATCCAGCATTTCGTCCAATCCCATTGCGGATCACCTCGTTTTCGTCGTCCTTACGCAGAATGTCCCGTCGCCGCAGTGCAAACCGGACATTGGCCATGACCCATCCACGCAGACTGTCACCGTTGATGCCAATGATGCAGACCGCATAAACCGGAATGGCCACGATGATGAGCAGACAAATGCGGAGAAATGTCATCAGACTTGCAGTCAGAAGCAGAATCGGAATGGCCAGAATCAGCGTAATCACCGTGGCCTCGATCATCCGCGATAAGGATACGCCGCCGGCGGATTTGTAATCGGCCGGGACAATATACTGTTTCATTGTTTGCGCCACCTTTCATCTGGAAATTGCGTAAGCAGGGATGTCTAAAATTGTTTCGGGGTCAATGAAGTTGTATGTGCCATGCCCGTTTTCGAAGCTGAGATGCAAATGGACACCTTTTGCGAAGTTGCCGGTTTCGCCGATGGTGCCTACCTGTGCGCCTTGACGAACCTCTGTGCCGATGGACAGCTTTGCAAGCTTGTTCATGTGTGCTTATCGGGAGACAAGCCAGTTGCTGTGCTGAAATTAGACCATATTGCCAAAGTTGGTATAGTAGCG
>JAFTRF010000286.1 GCA_017462405.1 Clostridia bacterium
ATATTTTATATCTGGTCGTTCCCTGTTATAATGAAGAAGAAGTGCTGCCGGAGACAGCCCGGCGGCTGGAGGAGGTTCTGAGCGGCCTGATCGGAGCCGGAAAGTGCAGCCCGGACAGCCGCATCCTCTTTGTCAACGACGGCAGCAAGGACCGTACGTGGGAGCTGATCCAACAGCTCCACGACACCCAGCCCCATGTGTGCGGTCTGCGTCTGAGCCGCAACCGCGGCCACCAGAATGCCCTGCTGGCCGGGTTGATGGCCGCCAAGGATCTGGCCGACTGCGTGATCTCGCTGGATGCTGACCTGCAGGACGATGTTTCCGTGCTGGGCGAATTTCTGGACAAGTACCACGACGGCTGCGATGTGGTTTACGGTGTCCGCAAAAGCCGGGACACCGACACCGCTTTCAAGCGGATCACCGCACAGGGCTTTTACCGCTTCATGCAGCTGATGGGGGTGGACGTCGTCTACAACCACGCCGACTATCGCCTGATGAGCCGCCGCGCGCTGGAGGGACTGTCCGAGTACAGCGAAGTCAACCTGTTTCTCCGGGGCATCGTACCGCTGATCGGCTACCGTTCCGATTATGTGTACTACGACCGCAGCGAGCGCTTCGCGGGTGAATCCAAGTATCCGCTGAAAAAGATGCTGGCCTTCGCAGTAGAGGGCATCACCTCGTTCAGCGTACGCCCCCTGCGGATCATTTCCACCGTGGGCATCATCATCTCCCTGCTGAGTATTTTCGGCCTCCTGTACGCGCTGATCTCCAAGCTGTGCGGCATCGCCGTAGCCGGCTGGACCGCCATCATCTGCTCCATCTGGCTGCTCGGCGGCATCCAGCTGTTCTGCCTCGGTGTTGTCGGCATCTATATCGGTAAAATCTACAACGAAGTCAAAGGGCGCCCCCGTTTCCGGGTGTGGGAGCTGCTGAAAAAATAAGCTTGTGGAAAACTTCGGGACAATTTTCCCCATATTCCACAGCACAGCGACATTTCTTGTTGTTTTCCGACCACAGAAAAAGTCTGTTCCACAACATCTTGTGTGTAAAGTGGGACAGACTTTTTCACACTTTCCACAGAGTTTTCCACATCTTTTCCGGGAATTTTCCGGAAAACTTTTCCCCGTCATTCCGCACAATAAAAGTCGTTGCTTTTTGTTACTTCCTACAAATCTTTCACAGAGCCCTTTTCGTTCATTATTTGTTCATATTTTTGCTTTATAATATTCTCAGCGTATTACACCGTGGCAGGATATCCGCTTCCCGCCACAAAGAAATTTAATTATAAGGAGAAATGTATCATGTTTCTGTTCCCCACCAAGAAGGAAAAGATCGCTAGCTGGGCCGCAAAGGGCAAGCAGACCGAGAAGCTGTGCGAAATGTGCTTCGATCTGGATCCCGAAATCCGCGCACTGGCCGCTGCCGCTGTCGGCAACACCAAGGGTGACCGTGGCTACAACTGCCTGATCAACCTGCTCCGCGACGACGAGATCGAAGTTCAGATCGCTGCTGCAAAGGCTCTGGACATGATGGGCAGCAAGAATGCCATCGAGCATCTGCGCTATGCCGCTAACCACACCGACAACGCTGAGTTCAAGAAGATCTGCCTGGATGCCGTTGCCAACCTGCTTGCCAAGATCAAGGAATAATTCCTGCGTATCTTTTCATCGACCGGCAAGAAGCCGCTCCGTCACGGGGCGGCTTCTTTTTTGCTTTTTACGCCTTTTCTCTGTCCCTTGACATTTTTCGCCCGGTCGTTTATACTGAAAGCAGACACATCGAAATTTTATAAGGTGGTGCTTTACATGAGCAAGAAACCCATTCAATTGTTTGCTTTTGATCTGGACGGTACCCTCACCCAGCACAAGACCCCGCTGGAACCGGAGGCCCGCGCCGCGCTGGAAAAGCTGCGTGCGGTCGCCCCGATGGTCATGATGGGTGCCGGCAACTGTATGCGCATCTTCAATCAGCTGGAGCAGTTTCCCATCGACGTCGTCGGCAACTACGGTATGCAGCGCATGGACTATGATGCCGCTACCGGTACGCTGAAGCCCGTGTACAACCGCTGCATCCCGCTGATTTCCCATGAAGAAGCCAACCGCCGCGTTGATATTCTCCGTAAGGAGTTCGGCGTTACGGAGTACGCCGGCAATTCCGTGGAATTCCACGATTCCGGTGTGCTGACCTTTGCACTGCTGGGCACCGCCGCCAAGCAGGAGGACAAGCTGGCCTTTGACCCCGACCGCAGCCGCAGACGGCCGTGGTATCCGCGCGTCATCGAGATGTTCCCGGAATACAATGTATTCGTGGGCGGTTCTTCTTCGTTCGACCTCGCTCCGAAGCCCTGCTGCAAGAGCACCGCACTGAAGGAATACTGCGACGAAAAGGGCATCGATCTGAGCGCCGTGCGCTATTTCGGTGACGATTACGGTCCGGGCGGCAACGACTCTGACGTACTCAACGCCGGGATTCCCTTTGTCAAGATCGACAACTACCGCACCTTCCCCAAAATCGCCGAAGACCTGCTGAAATCGCTGTAATAGTTACGCAGAAACCGCCGCCAGCATCTCCTTGCAAGAGATGCCGGCGGCGGACTTTTATTTTTCATTCGTTTTTGCAGTATTGATCGAGGCAATCAGCAGGTCGCTGTAAGCGCGCTTCATTCGAAAACCCCACATTTGCCTGAGCAAATGTGGGGTTTTCGTGGAGCTGGTGGACGGACTTGAACCCCCGACCTGCTGATTACAAATCAGCTGCACTACCGACTGTGCTACACCAGCATTTTCAGTTGTTTGTACATTCTATCATACTTCTTTCTTTTTTGCAAGCCTTTTGGCTGAAAATTTTTTTCTCACCAAAAATTTAGCCTGCGTTCACAGAATGGGCAACATATTCTTTTGGTGCCGTGCTACAATAAGAAAAAGCATTGCTACAAGGAGAAGCACATGAAAAAACTGACGAAACTTTTCAACAGCCGGCTGGTGCTGGTATCCGTGATGATTCTCGTGCAGCTGGCCGTCATCATTTACTGGGTGCTGGATGCCGGGCGCTATTTCCTGTATTACGAGGTGTTCTGCACCGTTCTGAGTTTCATCTGCGTGCTGGTCATTCTGAACCGGCGCACCAATCCGGGTTACAAAATTGCGTGGATCATTCCCATTCTGACGCTGCCGGTGCTGGGCTGGCTGATGTATTTCATGTTCGGCGGCAATAAAACCAGCCGGCGCACCCGCAAGAAAATGATGCAGATCAAGCGGCGCACCGAGGAAGCCCTGCCGCCCCGGCCGGATGTGCTGGCGGAACTGAACCAGCTCGACGAGGGCGCCGCCCGCCAAGCCCAGTACATTCAGGATTACGGCGCCGGGCCGCCTGGCCGTCGCACCGACACGCAATTTCTGCCCAGCGGCGAAGCCATGCTGACCCGGATGCTGGAGGACCTCAGCACCGCAAAGCACTTCATTTTTATGGAATATTTCATCATTCAGGAGGGCGAAATGTGGAACGCCATTCTGGATATTTTGCTGAAAAAAGTCCGGGAAGGTGTGGATGTGCGGCTGATTTACGATGACGTCGGCTGCATCAATACCTTACCCTACGAATATGACCGCACGCTGCAGGCCGCCGGGATCCAGTGCTGCCCGTTCAATCCGTATATTCCCGTTGTATCCGCCCGGCTGAACAACCGCGATCACCGCAAGATCTGCGTCATCGACGGCAACGTCGGGTACACCGGCGGCATCAATCTGGCAGACGAATACATCAATGCTTATGCGCGCTTTGGTCACTGGAAGGATGCGGCCGTCCGGCTGCACGGCGAGGCCGTGTGGAACCTGACCGTGATGTTTCTGTCCCTGTGGGACTACATCCGGGGCATCCGGGAGGACTATGCCTCGTATCGGCCCGGCCTGCATGCACCGCTCCCACAGGACAACGACGGCTTCGTACAGCCCTACTGTGATTCGCCGCTGGACAGCGAGCCGGTCGGTCAGCGGGTATATCTCAATATGGTGCATCGCGCCCGGCGATACATTTATATTTGTACCCCATATCTGATTCCGGATAACGAGATGATCGCGGCCCTTTGTCTGGCGGCACAGTCGGGCGTGGACGTACGAATTATGACGCCCCATATCCCAGACAAGAAGTACGCTTTCGCCGTCACACAGGCCAATTACAGCGAACTGGCGGACAGCGGTGTCGCTATTTACGAATACACCCCCGGCTTCGTCCATGCCAAGGTGATGGTCGTGGACGATGAATACGCCACGGTCGGTACGATCAATCTGGACTACCGCAGTCTGTATCTGCATTATGAATGTGGTGTGTGGATGTACCGCAGCCGCGCCGTCCTGCAGGCACGGGACGATTTTCTGGAGACGCTGGAATCATGCACCCGTGTGACCGCGGAAGATTGCCGGAACTGGCCGCTGATGAAGCGGTTGACCGGGGCGGTGATGAAGATTTTTGCACCGCTGATGTGATGATCTATAAAAGATAAAAAAATAGAAACAGGTCGTAAATCAATGAAAAAAGCACTATCCCTGATTCTGGCACTGGTCATGTGCTTGTCGCTGTGTTCGTGCGGCAATAGCAGTGAAACGAGCAAAATGGGCAAAGACGAAATTATTATTGAAACGACCTACGCTGCAGGTCAAGAGTTCAAGACTCCGCACTATCAGATGCCTGATGCATATTTCGTGAATGACAAGATGAAAGTAACAGGTACGCTACTGCATCGTAGCGACGATAAGCAGGACTACTGCACCATCGGACTTGATAAGTTTACAACAACATTCCGTGTATATTTTACAGAGAGTGTTGATGTGAGCAAACTTGTTGAAAATGAACGGATCACATTCGTTGCAAAGTACGGATTTTCTGGATCTAAGGGATATTATGATGCAGAAATCATCGACTAATAAGAAAATGGCATGAAACAATAGTCCAATGTTATCATTCCATACACAACACAACCCCCCGGCCGGTCTGGTCGGGGGATTTTCATTTTCCGTGAAATATTGCGCTTCGCTGAATGTGAAATCATGTGCTAACGCACATCGTGAAATATTGCGCCTTCGTCGCAACGTGAAGTGAAATTTGCCCACGTTCGCGCAGCGAACATTTCACATTTGCGAAGCAAATATTTCACGGCGAAGCCATTTCACTTGCCCGAAGGGCAAATTTCATTGAAAAAAAGCTCCCAAGTCGATGACTTGGGAGCTTTTTTTCTGGCGCCACCTGTAGGACTCGAACCTACGACAACGCGGTTAACAGCCGCGGGCTCTACCGACTGAGCTAAGGAGGCAGATATGTCAAAAACTCAGTCGAACTATTCACCTGAGTTTCCGACGTTTGTGTTGGCATCTCTCTTTTTTCCCGGGCCGTCTCCAGCCTAGTATCTTCGACACTAATGAGCTTAACTTCCGTGTTCGGTATGGGAACGGGTGTACCCTCATCGCCATCGACACCAAATATTTTGTTTTCTCACAC
>JAFTRF010000287.1 GCA_017462405.1 Clostridia bacterium
CCGTTCCCTGACTGCTTGTTCTTCCTCCGTCGTCAACGGTGCCGGCAGTACGTCGGCACCGTTGATGTACATAACCGTATGTTCGGCCGGCATCCACCTGTCCATCCATTGATGGATCAGACGCATGATGTTTCGGTTCATTGTCGTTTCTCCTCACATAATTAAGATTTGCATATCGTTTTAAGTGCATCTGCTTCGTTCACTGTCTGTATCTTCCGCCAATGCTGCTGCCGGCAGGATCATGTCCCAGCCAGTGCGTGCTTTCAGCCCCGGACAGGCTGCCGCATACAAGGCGGTCGCCGGAATCAGTTTTGCATCCGATGATGTAATGCCCCCGATGCGGCAGGCCGCCATGCATCCGTCGCTGTGCATGGTCTGAAACTGTACCATCCGGAACCCCTCCTGAACGGCTTCGGTCGGTGTCAGCTGTTCCGGATGGAGGATCTGCGGCTGAATCTCTGCCAGCAGCGTTTCATCCACGACTACGACCGGGCATCCGCTGAGTGGCTCTCGCAGGAGATTTCCGCTGTCTACCAGCCCACGGCCGCAGACACTCCGGCCTGAATGCGTCAACCGGATGCGCAGCACGCGTCCCTCCCGCCGGTCCCGGCGCTGCAGCACACGCCAGCCTACGGTCAGCAGCGCATAAGTCAGCAAGGTCAGCACCACAAACTCCATCGGTGAAATGTCAAAATACACATAACCGTTGTGCCAGTACATCCCCTCCGGGCGCAGAAAGAACCACAGGCCATACATTCCGGCAGAGCAGGCAAAGGACAGTCCCATCAAACACAGCACGTTCCGGAGAAAGTTCCACATACCGCCAAAGCCAAATGCCGTTGCGCACAGCAGGATGCCGCTCCCTGCCGACAGCAAAATCGCCCACACACCGCGGACCGGGAGAAAGATCTGCAGAGCGGCCACACCGCCCAACAGACTTGCACATAACAGCCGCCCCCGTTTCAGCGGCATCCGGCGGATTGCACCGCAGGATCGGAGCAGGAAATAATCAATGAGCGCATTCAACGCCACCAGTATGTCCGCGTAAATGACCATCGGCTCCCCCCTTTGCGCTGTTTCCATTATATGACCTGCGATGCACAGATTATGTCAAAACACGGAGACAAAAAAATGCCGTATCTCCGGTCTTTTTCCGGAAATACGGCATTCATGTTCGGAATCGGCTCCATGTCCGTCATCCGCGACGGACTATGTAGCCGTCAGGGATGGGTACGATGATCCTGCAGCCCGAAGCTGATGGACAGCGCCTGATCGATCTTGCGCATGGCTTCATCGTCCAGACGCCCCATGCACTCCTTCAGCCGGCGTTTATCCAATGTACGGATCTGCTCAAGCAATACAATGGATTCCCGTGCCAGTCCGCTGGTTTCACTGCTGAGCTGGATATGCGTGGGCAGCTTGGCTTTGTCCTTCTGGCTGGTGATGGCGGCCGCAATGACCGTCGGGCTGAACCGGTTGCCGATATCGTTCTGGACGATCAGTACCGGACGCATTCCGCCCTGTTCCGAGCCCACCACCGGGCTGAGGTCTGCATAATAAATATCTCCGCGATGCACATTCAACACGTCTTCACGCTCCACTTTCATTTTCTCCGGATGAAAATAGGATGCCCTGATATTGGGAATTTTATGCTGCGCCATCATTTTTTCTTTGGCGTATACACTTCCCGTTCATTCTATGAGCGATGTCCGCGCTTTGACCGGGTTCTTCCGCGCCCGCATTCCCCATTGCGGGCCGTTTTTCTTATGAAACCGATGCGTAATGCAATGCAGCCTGCCCCTTTTCATCGGGAAAATACAGCACCGCATTTTTTTCGTCCGTGAACACCATACGCCAGCCCCCGTCAAAGCTGCGGCACAGGCCGGTTTCACCGGCGATCCATGCACCGGAATCGCTCCATTGCGCCCGAAGCACTTCCGGCAATGTCCGCCAGATGCTTTGCTCCGGAAATACCGCAGGGTCACACGCCACCGTTCCGCTGCCAGAACAGAGGGTATACGTCTGTCCGTTGTAAATCCATTGCAGGATTTGTGCCGGTCCGAGGTCAATCTGCACCGAAAACGTGATACCGTCCACCGCAAATTGCCCGGTATATGTACCGGATTCCGTCTGCGCTTCAAAAATCCCCTGCCCGTTCAGCTCGGCTTCCATCTGTTGTTCTGCCGTCGTGCAGCTGCAGCAGCATAGCAGCAGTCCGATCCAGATCAGCCCTTGTATCGCTCTTTTCAGTCCGGCTTCACCCTTTCCTCCACACACCGGAATGCATCCGGCAGATACTGCACCACATCCGACGGCTGCATGCTCCGCGCCGGATAATCCCGTTCGCAAAGGTCGCCTGCCAGCCCGTGCAGATATACCGCCGTCCATGCCGCATCCTTTGCCGTCATGCCCTGTGCC
>JAFTRF010000024.1 GCA_017462405.1 Clostridia bacterium
AGCTTCATGGTTTCACCGACGATGTTTGCGGACTTGCTGCGGTGGGTATTGCCCAGCAGGCCCATTTTGTACATGGTATACAGCAGCTTCCGGTGGGACGGCTTGAAGCCGTCGATTTCCGGGATTGCGCGGGACACAATGACGCTCATCGCGTAGGGCATATAGTTCTGGCGCAGGGTGTCGGTGATCTGCTGCTCGGCAACTTCACCGGCGCCCTCAATGATGCCCTGCATTTTCGGCAGGGCCGTGCGTGTTTCGGCTTTTTTTCGTGCCATAGTGTCACTCCGTTTCCGTCAGGCAGTATTGCATCAGCTGATGTCGGCCAGCTCGATGTAATCCTGTCCATTGGCGGCAATGTAATTTTTACGCCCGGTGAGGTTGTCGCCCGGCAGCAGGTCAAAAACCTCCGCGGTTTCTTCGGCCATGGCGGGCAGGACCTGAATCAGGCGACGGGTTGCCGGTGCCATGGTCGTCAGGCTCATCATTTCGGGCTGGTTTTCACCAAGACCCTTGGAGCGCTGGATGGTGCATTTTTCCTTGCCGATGCGGGCCAGAAAATCGGCCTTTTCTTTTTCCGTATAGGCAAAGTAGGTTTCTTTTTTCGTGGTGATCTCAAACAACGGCGATTCCGCAATAAACACCTTGCCGGCCTCGATGAGCGTGGGGGTGAGGCGATACAGCATGGTCAGCACCAGCGTGCGGATCTGGAATCCGTCCACATCGGCATCGGTACAGATGATGACCTTGTTCCACCGGAGCGCATTCAGGTCAAAGGAGGCCAGATCTTTGTTGGCCTTGCTTTTGACTTCTACGCCGCAGCCCAGTACCCGGAGCAGGTCAGTGATGACTTCGTTTTTGAAAATCTTGTCGTAATCAGCTTTCAGACAGTTGAGGATCTTGCCGCGCAGCGGGATAATGGCCTGAAAGTCCGGGTCACGTGCCAGCTTACAGGAGCCCAATGCGGAGTCGCCCTCCACGATGAACAGTTCCCGGCGGGAAACATCCCGTGAACGGCAATCCACGAATTTCTGCACCCGGTTGGTCATATCCAGACCGCCGGACAGCTTCTTTTTCAGATTCAGGCGGGTCTTCTCGGCATCTTCACGGCTGCGTTTGTTGATGAGTACCTGTGCGCCGATTTTTTCGGCTTCACCCGGATTTTCGATGAAGTAAATTTCCAGCTGGCGGCGGAGGAATTCCGTCATGGCCTCCTGAATGCCTTTGTTGGTGATGGATTTCTTGGTCTGGTTTTCGTAGGAGGTGACATTGGAGAACGAAGAAGTCACCAACACCAGACAATCCTCCACATCGGCAAAGGAGATGCGGCTTTCGTTTTTGTTGTATTTGTTATTCTGGCGCAGCCAGGCATCGATCTGGGATACAAATGCACTGCGGACCGCTTTTTCCGGTGCGCCACCGTATTCCAGCCAGCTGGAATTGTGATAATATTCCGTACACTTCACCTGATTGGAGAAGGCAAGGGCCACGGCGATTTTGGTTTTATACTCCGGCTTGTCGTCACGGTCGCGGACACGGCGCTCCGTCTGCCAATGATGCACCGTGGTCAGTCCCTTGTCGCCGATCATTTCCTGCACATAGTCGGAAATGCCGTTTTCATACAGAAAGACCGTTTCCTCAAATTCCTTGCCCACCTGATTCCGGAACACGAATTCGACACCGGGGTTGACGACCGACTGTCGCTTCATGACATCCAGAAAATAATCCGCCGGAATGCGGATATCGGTGAATACGTTCAGGTCCGGCCGCCATCGCTGAATGGTGCCGGTGCGCCGCCCGTTGTAAGGCTCCTTGGTCAGTCCGCCGATGTTTTCGCCCTTTTCAAAATGCAGGGTGTATTTGGTGCGGTTTGCGTACACCGTAACGTCCATATATTCGCTGGAATACTGGGTAGCGCAGGCACCCAGACCGTTGGTACCAAGGGAGAATTCATAGTTTTCGCCTTCCGCGTTGGCATACTTGCCACCGGCGTACAATTCACAGTACACCAACTCCCAGTTATAACGCTGCTCGGTGGGGATGAAGTCCAGCGGAATGCCCCGTCCGAAGTCTTCTACTTCGACGGAAAAATCTTCGAAGCGGGTAACAATAATTTTGCGTCCGTGACCTTCCCGTGCTTCGTCGATGGAGTTGGAGAGAATCTCGAACACGGAGTGCTCGCAGCCGTCCAGCCCGTCGGAACCGAAGATCACGCCGGGACGTTTCCGTACCCGGTCGGCACCTTTCAGCATGGAAATGCTGTCATTGCCATAGGTCGCTTTTTGCTTTGCCATTTGCAGGCTCCTTCCAAAAGTGCTTTTATCGTTCAGACGAATCCGTCAGAAAAGGTTACAATCTTAGTTTCTTATTATAACACGAACCTTTTTTCTCCGCAAGCCCCGAAATGTGAACGAATTCTTATTTTTTGCACCGGAAAGAGCAGGGAAGAGGATGCATTTTTTCGGAAATGGCGGACATTTTTTTCGGTTGCTCCACCCTTGGTGGATTTTTTCAAAAATATTCCGAAAAAACAGCAACTTCCCCTTGCCCTTATGCGAAAGAAACGGTATAATTATCATATAGCGCTTGTGCGCAAGGATACATGCGAAAATTTTCAATTTCAGAAAGGAGCAGCGTGTGAATCTATGAAACAGTCCAATGATTTGCTCAACAAGGTCCATAAATTGCATTTTGTCGGAATCGGCGGCTCTGGTATGTGCCCCATTGCGGAAATTCTCCATAAGGAGGGCTATGAGCTGACGGGATCTGATGTCAACGAAAGTGATACGCTGGCCCGTATCCGCAGCTACGGCATCCCGGTCATGATGGGGCATCGTGCCGAAAATATCGGCGATGCAGAGGCAGTTGTCCACACGGCGGCCGTCAACCGTCAGAATCCGGAACTGCAGGCTGCATTGGCCAAGGGCATTCCGCTGATCGAGCGTTCCGAGATGCTTGGCATGGTATCGGCCCGTTATCCCCGCACTGTCGGTGTTTCCGGTACCCACGGCAAAACCACGACCACATCTATGATCACCCAGATTCTGTTGGATGCCGAGATGGATCCCAGCGTGGTCATCGGCGGCAAGCTGAAGTCCATGGGCTCCAACGGCCGCGCCGGTAATTCCGACATCATGGTGTGCGAAGCCTGCGAATATGTGGATACCTTCCTGCATCTGCATCCGGCAATTTCCGTCATCCTGAACATTGACGATGACCATCTGGAATATTTCGGTACGGTGCAGAATACCATTCAGCATTTCCGTCAGTACAGCCTGCAGACCAGCAGCAAGCTCATCGTCAACGGTGACGATGCCAATTCCATGCAGGCCGTGGAAGGGCTGACCCATGCAGAAATCATTACCTTTGGTCTGGCAGATACCAACGACTACTATGCTGCCAACCGCACGAAGAACGGTGCCTTTGCGCAGTTTGATCTGATGTGCAAGGGAGAGAAGCTGTGCGAAGTGCATATGAACATCCCCGGTGCGCATAATGTATACAATGCGCTGGCTGCTGCCGCAACCGCGCACAATCTGGGTGCTACCCCGGAGCAGATCGCGTACAGTCTGGCACACTTCTCCGGTGCAGGCCGCCGCTTCGAAATTCTGGGCCGACCCAACGGCATCACCATTGCGGACGACTACGCCCACCATCCTGCCGAACTGAAGGCTACGCTGAAAGCCGCTGCCGAGATGGGCTTCAACAAGGTATGGGCTGTGTTCCAGCCGTTCACGTATTCCCGGACCAAGCTGCTGCTTCATGATTTTGCAGAGGTACTGCAGATGGCCGATCACGTGGTCATGACGGAAATCATGGGATCCCGCGAGGTCAACACCTACAACATCTATACTGCGGATCTGGCGGCCGAAATTCCCGGCAGCGTGTGGTTCAATACCTTCGAGGAAGTGGCGAAGTATATCGTCGCAAATGCACAGCCCGGTGATCTGGTTATTACGCTCGGCTGCGGCGACATTTACAAGTCGGCCAAGATGATGCTGAAGCTGTACAACGGCGAATCCATCGGCTGATATCGGAGATGTGTACAGCCCATCAAGAATGATTGAAAGGAAGGCTGAATTATGACCGTTATGGAAAAATATCGGGTATGGTGCGAAAAGGCCACGGAGGATGCCGACATCGTCCGTGAACTGGAAGCCATGGCCGGCAACGAAAAAGAAATTACCGAGCGCTTCAGTGTGGATCTGGCCTTCGGTACCGGCGGTCTCCGCGGCGTGATCGGCGCGGGTACGTCGCTGATGAATATTTACACCGTCCGCCGTGCGACGCAGGGTCTGGCACAGGAACTGCTGGAACATTATGAAAACCCCTCGGTTGCTATTGCGTACGATTCCCGCATCAAGTCCGAACTGTTCTCCCGTGAGGCGGCAGGCGTCATGGCTGCCAACGGCATCCGCGTGTGGATTTATCCCGAACTGATGCCTACGCCCATGCTGTCCTTTGCGGTGCGTGCGCTGCATTGTCAGGGCGGCATCAACGTGACCGCCAGCCACAATCCCTCCAAGTACAACGGCTACAAGGTGTACGGTGCCGACGGCTGCCAGCTGACCGACTACGATGCCGGTCAGGTGACTGCACAGATCGAGAAAGTGGACCTGTTTGACGATGTGAAGCACATGGCCTTTGACGAGGGTCTGGCTTCCGGCATGATCCGCTTCATCGGGGAAGATGTGCGCGAAAGCTATATGCAGAACGTGCTGAAGCAGTGCGTGCATCCCGAACTGTGCCGTACCGGCGGGCTGAAACTGCTGTATACGCCGCTGAACGGTGCGGGCAATAAGCCGGTGCGCGAAGTCCTGCGCCGGATGGGCGTTGAAAACGTGACCGTCGTGCCGGAGCAGGAACTGCCGGACGGCAATTTCCCTACCTGTCCGTATCCGAATCCGGAAATCCGTCAGGCGTTTGAGTGCGGTCTGAAAATGGCCAAGACCGATGCACCGGACCTGATGCTGGCCACCGACCCCGACTGCGACCGCGTCGGTATCGCGGTGCGGGATGGGGACGACTACCGCCTGTTTACCGGCAATGAAGTCGGCGCAATGCTGCTGTATTATATTCTGTCCCAACGCACCGCGATGGGCACCCTGCCGGAGCGTCCGGTCGCCATCAAGACCATCGTGACCACGCCCATCGTGGAAGCCATCGCCGCCAAGTACGGCTGTGAAGTCATCAGCGTGCTGACCGGCTTCAAGTACATCGGTGAGCAGATCGGTGAACTGGAAGCAAAGGGCGAGGACGACCGCTACCAGCTGGGCTTCGAGGAAAGCTACGGCTATCTGTCCGGCAGCTATGTCCGCGATAAGGATGCCGTGTACGGTGCAATGGCCATCTGCGACATGGCTTCTTATTACAAGTCGCAGGGCAAGAGCCTCATCGATGTCATCGAAGAGATTTACCACGAGTTCGGCTACTACGTCAACACCGTAGCCAGCTTTGAATTCCACGGTCTGGCCGGTCTGGCGCAGATGAAGCAGATCATGAACGACATCCGCCACGATTGCCCCAAGACCATCTGCGGCAAACAGGTCGTGCGCTTCAATGATTATCTGACCTCGCTGTCTTACGATCTGGTGGGCGGCACGGAAGATGTGATACATCTGCCGAAGTCCAACGTACTGTCCTTCTTCCTGGAGGATGGTGCCAACCTGATCATCCGTCCCTCCGGTACCGAGCCGAAAATCAAGGTCTATATCGCATCGGTGGGCAACTCCAGAGCAGAATCTGTGGCAGTCGGCGAACAGCTGATGATGGAAGCCAAGAAGCTGTTGGGCGTTATGTAAATTTAATCATAAAGCCCTCTCCGTCGAACCTGCGGCTGGCGGAGGGGGCTTTTTCCTGTGCAATCGAAGGAGGTGCACTTCTTATGGCAACCCCTCTGGCGGACCGTCTGCGTCCGAAAACGCTGGATGATATGGTGGGACAGCGGCATCTGCTTGGCCCCGGCCGGGTGCTGCGGCGCATCATTGAGTCCGGTACGATTCCAAATCTGATTTTCTATGGCCCCTCCGGGGTCGGCAAAACCACGCTGGC
>JAFTRF010000025.1 GCA_017462405.1 Clostridia bacterium
TGTCTGCTAATTTCGCCTCCATCAACAGTCCTGTGCGGGTCATCGGCATCCCCTAGACCATTGTCAACGACCTGATGTACACCGACCACACGCCGGGCTTTGGCTCTGCCGCCCGTTACCTGACCGTTACCATGCAGGAGATCGTGCAGGACTGCAACGCCTACAACCTGCCCTCCGTGACCATTGTGGAAATCATGGGCCGCAATGCCGGCTGGCTGACCGCCTCGTGCTGTCTGCTGCGGGATACCGGCGAAACGGCACCCCATCTGATTTATCTGCCGGAAGGCAAGCTGACCCTGCACGGCTTTTTGAACGATGTCCGCGGCCGCCTGAAAGACCATAACACCGTGGTCGTTGCCGTGTCCGAGGGCTGCCAGTTTGCCGACGCGGATCACGCCGATGCGCTGTCCGGTGCCGTAGACAGCTTCGGCCACAAGTATCTGTCCGGCATCGGAAAGTTCCTCGAAGAACAGGTCCGGGCCAAAATCGGCTGTAAAGTCCGCTCCATTGAGCTGAACCTGATGCAGCGCTGCTCCTCCCATCTGGCCTCTGCCACCGATCTGGACGAAGCGGAAGCCGTCGGCCGCGCCGGTGTCCGCGCCGCCCTCAACGGCGATACCGGCCGGATGATGACCTTCCATCGTGTGTCCGACGAACCCTACCGCGTCGAAATCCGCTCGGTGGATGCTGCGCTGACCGCCAACGGCGAGCGCACCTTCCCCACGGAATGGATCGCCCCGGCACAGAATCAGATCACCAATGCTGCACTGCCGTATTTCCGTCCGCTGGTCGCCGGCGCACCGGAGATCCTGCATAAAAACGGTATGCCGCTGATCATTCATCTGCGCTGACGCGCACCACAACCCATACCATCCAAAAAGAAACCGCCCATACCGATCGATCGGTATGGGCGGTTTGTGCGTCCGAAGTTTTTGGTTGGTACGCCGTCTCCTGGTCTGAACAGCAAAACTTCAGATGCCTCGTACACTTGGCTTTCGTCTTCAGGAAGGCATCGTCAGAATCAGAATCAGCAAAATGGCACACACACCAATAAAAATATACGGCAGATTGTTCTGGATAAAACGCTTATTCATCTTCTCTTCCCCCTGAATGTTCCTGACTGTACCGATAGTATAGCACAATTTACGGAAAAAGGGAAGTGTTTTTTACGAAAAATTACAAAATATCCATTCTTTTCTTTATTTACTCGGTATGATGCGCCGCACCGGTTTCCAATAGTTTCCGGTAGGCCGCACGTACATGCGCCGGGGCCGTGATTTCGGCATCACTGCCCAGACCGAATACCCAGCCGTAAAACTGCGGACTGAGCGCCACCGTTACCCGTGCAATCAGACAGCCCCCCTCCCCGCGCATCATCGGCACATCCGGGCCGAAGGTATCCATGACCACTCCGGCCATATGCTCCGGCAGGCGCAGGTGTACCACTTCTTCCTCGCCGCGGAACATATTGAACATCCGGCGGGTATACACGCTCATGTCCAGCTTGCCGAATGCCTCCTGTCCGGTGCGTGGCGCTTCGGTCACGTTCAGCCGGTCCATGCGGTCCACCCGGTAGTGCCGGATCTCCGCTTCGGCGGCTACATAGGCCACCAGATAATAGTTTTCATTGCTCCAGATCAGCGCATAGGGACTGACCTGATACAGCTGTCCGCCGTGACGATAGCGTTTTTTCCGGTCGGCCGTGTACTCAAAATAGCGGAACGAAATCTGACGGTCGTCGTTCATGGCATCATTGATCAGCGAAATCAGATAATAAATACTTTCGTTCATGGACTTGACCCGGTGCAGCACCGGCTGTTGGTGGTGCAGGCGGCGCGCCGCGTATTTGCTGGTCAGCTGTTCCAGCTTCCGGATCAGCTGATCGCTCTTTTTGTCGGTGATAAAGCGGGAGGCCTGTACGGCATCCACCAGCAGCTGCAGTTCCACATCCTCAAACATCCGCTGATCCAGATAAAATCCGCCGTCCCGGCCGGGTATGCACTCGATGACCGCACCGTACCGCCGCAGAGCCTCAATGTCATCATAGATACTTTTCCGTTCTGCTGTCACATCGTTTGCGGCCAGCATTTCAATCAGCGCCCGCGCACTGAGGGGGTGCTGGGCGTCGGTATGTTTCCGCAGAATATCATACAAATACAACACCTTCAGGGTCTGGTTCCGGGATTTTGCCATGTTGCTTCGCTCCTTTTCAACATCTCTCTTCAAAGCGTAACAGATAAGTGCGAAAAAGTCAAGGTGCAACAGGGTTGACAGAGCGGCCGAAAGAATTTATAATAATACTAAAATACCAATTGTTACGGAGGGTTGGATTTATGAGTACACCGATCAAAATCGTCAGCTTCAACATCCGCGGCGCATGGAAAGGCGACGGCATCAACAGCTTCCCGCACCGCGTCGGCGCGATCCTTTTCAAGCTGGACCGGGAACAGCCGGACGTGGTCTGCTTTCAGGAAGTCTCCACCCGGATCGCCGGTTTTCTGGAGCGGCATCTGCCGGAATATCTCCTGTTGTACCGTGGCCGTGAGGTCGGCATGACCGGCGAGGGTCTGGCCATTGCCATCCGCCGCGACACGATGGAGCTGATGAGCACCGACTGCTTCTGGCTGTCCGAAACGCCTTACATCCCCGGCTCCCGCTTTGCGGATCAGAGCGAGTGTCCCCGTGTGTGCCAGATCGCCATGCTCCGCCGCAAAGGCGACAAGGAGCCTTTCTGGGTATACAACAATCACCTCGATCACATCAGCGACAGCGCCCGTATCCTCGGCATCCATCAGACCATGGAGCGCATTTCGTCCGATCAGCAGAAGTTTGCGTTTCCCGTATTCATTCTGGGTGATTTCAATGCTGGTCCCGGTACCGAAACCATCCGCTACTGCGACGAATACGCCGCTTTCCCCATTGTGGACCTGACCCGCGGCTGTGGCAGCACCTTCCACAACTTTGGCCGCGAGGAGCGCGACGAAGCCGAAGGCCACATTGACTTCATTTACGTGGACAAGGCCACCGCAGAAAAGCCCCACCAGATCACGCTGTGGACCGATGTCAAGGACGGCATCTATCTGACCGACCATTATCCCGTCAGCCTGACCATTGAACTGTAACAACGGAGGTTTTTGCTATGTCTGCTTTGAAATTTGTCACCTTTAACATCCGCAACACCTGGAAATACGACGGTATCAACAACTTCCTGCATCGCGTCGGCTCCATCCTGTACAAGCTGGACGTGGAAGCACCGGACGTGGTCTGCTTCCAGGAGGTATTCCCCGAAACGGCGGAATTTCTGAGCCGCCACCTGCCGGAGTACGAGGTCCTGTACCGCGGCCGTGACAAGAACCTCGGCAGCGAGGGTCTGGCCATCGCCGTCCGCCGCTCCACCATCGAGCTGATGAGCACCGACTGCTTCTGGCTGTCCCCCACGCCGTACGTCCCCGGCTCTCGCTTTGAAGAACAGAGCGACTGCCCGCGCATCTGCCAGACGGCCATGCTCCGCCGCAAGGCTGACAAGCAGGTATTCTGGGTGTACAACAACCACCTCGACCACATCAGCGATCAGGCCCGCATCCTTGGCATTCACAAGGTGCTTGAGCGTGTATCCGAGGATCAGCAGAAGTTTGCGTTCCCGGTTTTCATCTGCGGCGACTTCAATTCCCGTTCCGACAGCGAAACCATCCGCTACTGCGAGAATTACGCTGACTTCCCCATCGTGGAGCTGAACAAGGGCTGCGGTCTGACCTGCCACAATTACGGCACCTACAAGATGGGCGATCCCTACGATCACATCGACTACATTTACGTCAACAAGGAAACCGCCGCCAATCCCTACACTGTCACGGTGTGGACGGATTGCAAGGACGGCATCTGGCTGTCTGACCACTACCCGATCTGCGTGGAAGTGGAACTGGGCAAATAAATTTTTCACATACTAAAAAGCACAAAAGTCCCTCCTCATTACCGTTTAGGGTAATTGAGGAGGGACTTTTCAGCTTGTCGAAAAAGGTCGCGCACAGCGGCCTTTTTTGTGTTATAATAGAAGTAGAAGAAAAGAACGGAGTGAATCGGAGATGCTGGTAAAACATAAAGAGTTGAACGGACAGGTAGAATTTGTGGTACTGGAAGAAA